>CAJOPH010000079.1 GCA_905236805.1 uncultured Eubacterium sp.
GGGACGGGAGACGCAGATATAGTTATTTCCCTGGTCGATAAAACGGTTCATCTCTTTGAGCATCATCGTCTTATCCACATAAATAGGTGCTGAGAGGGTGCGTCTGAAATTTTCATAACCCGGGTTTAAATATATTCCCATCTTTATCTCCTTATGAAAAGTAGGTATGCGTTGGCACGTTGGGGTCAGACCACATTACTTTTGATCCGTACTCTCAATTATTATGGTAACAGGTCCGTCATTTATGGATGATATCTGCATATCTGCCCCAAATTCCCCGGTTTCCACATGAAACCCCCTGAGCCTGCATTCTTCCACCACCATTTCATACAGGGGGAGCGCCACTTTCGAACCTGCGGCATCTGAAAATCCGGGGCGTCTTGAAGAAACATCCGCATAAAGCGTAAATTGACTTACTATCAGTATCTTAGCATTTGCGTCTTTGGGATTAATGTTCATCTTTCCGTCATTGTCTTCAAATATCCTAAGACCGCATATACGGTCAGCCATCCATTTTGCCTCTTTTTCTGTATCGGAATTTTTTATGCCAAGCAGCACCAAAAGGCCATTTCCAATCCCGGATATGACCTTATCATCAATGCTTACTGAAGCTTCCTTGACCCGTGTAACTACAGCCCTCATAACATAACTCCTTTGCCTTTTTACATATCTTGCATAAAATCATCCATTGCCTTGGATGCGCCTTCGCTTAATCCCAGCTTTTTGGAGGAAGCCTCCGCCATACTAAATAGCCCCCTTAAGGTTATCTGTATGAGGCGGCTGTCTGCTTCCGTGCTGCACAGCTGCTGCATCTGTTTTCCCCCAACGTTCATGTAAAGCTCGTAGGATCCGCCTTTTGGGGAATCAGCATCCTTAGAAAAGATATATACCTCGTCACCGGAATCGGGAAGGGATGTCTTGTAGGATACGGCATTTAGCGAAAAAAAAGGAGTCTTGCTTCCTACAGGATCCTTTTTCCAGCTTAATTTTCCTTTCCTTGTAAACAGCTGAAGGCGATCCATAAACCCTATGAGGCGCTCTTCATCCGGGGATGTCATCTCATCGTCACCGTAAAGGAGCTCAGTTATTGTAACGTCAAGCTTTTCTGATGCCACAAGGAGAAATGAAATGGAAAGCTCGGATGTTGCGATATTGTTTTCCCATTTGGAAAAAGCCCCCTTTGGGTAGCCGGCTTCCTTTTCAATTTCCTCTATCGTTACATCGGAATTTTTTAATAGAAACCTGATGTTTTTATCAAGGAGCATCCTGTCGTACCTGGCTTCGGGAAGGTTTTTCAACAGTTCATTCATCTGTTTTTTTATGGAAAGGTGCTCGTTTATCAGCTTCATCCTCTTTGATTCTAAAGAATTGATGTCGTTTACCCCTTCGCTAAGTTCCTTTAATGTATCAAGGGGATTGGAAGAAGGTTTTTTATTGCCTGTGTCATCCTTTTGTCCGAGCCCGTTTTTCATATCCTTTATCGTTCCGTTTAGTTCCGAAATCAGGCGTTCGAGCTTTACCCCTTTGTTTATGAGCTCTGATAACCTCTCATAGGATTTTTTGTCAAAGAGGTAATCTCTTGCGTAGGAGGGGGCATCCTTGTTTGAAATGCGGTTGTCCATTTGTATCTCCTTCCCTTGTCCTAATCCTTCCCTTTTTGGTTTTCCTTGTCATACAGCTCCTTGGAATGTTTCTTGATCCATTTGTAGGTGGCAGAGTACACCCACAAGAGTACGGGCACTATGATGGTGGCCAGGAGTGACGCCTTAAAGGCCGTCATGGTATGGGAATCTCCCATCAATGCAAATACCATGGTGGATCCGTATAGAAGAAGGAGCAAGATTACTCCTGCCATAGCCAGAATACGTTTTAACATTTTAATAACCTCTAAAAAACTTTTTTTTATATGATACCACTTTTTCCCGGATCAGGCAATGGAATTATACCAAACTTTATCATAGCATGTTTTGTGGGGCAGGCTTGAATTTTTTTGGCATTTGTGTTATAATGGCTAGAACAGGAGCAAAAAGTCATTCATACGCGTTAGGAACTGTGCAATTTATTGTTCTATAGTTCCTTAACGGCGATGGGCAGCCTTTTTGCCAAAAGGGAGGCAGGAAATGATACTTGAGATAGACTTTAACAGTGATGAAGCCTTTTACATCCAGGTAAGGAACCAGATCATCATGTCCATAGCCACAAACAAGCTCCACGAAGGAGACGAGCTCCCGTCCGTAAGGGCAATGGCGGATGATCTGGGGATCAATATGCACACGGTGAACAAAGCATATTCTTTGCTCAGACAGGAAGGATTCCTCCAGATGGACAGAAGGAGCGGGGCCGTGGTCTCCATTGACATAGACCACCTGGAGGCTTTGGAAGAGGTGAAGGAAGGCCTTAAGGTGGCCTTGGCCTGCGCGTCCTGCAAGGGAGTTTCCGCAGATGAGATACACGAAATGGTTGATGAGATATATGGAGAATACTGATTATGAGACCCTTTACCAACAGAGCCGATGTAGCCATGCGTTATGCCGAGTCCATATCCGTAGAGAGGGCTTTTGGATATGTGGGCACGGAACACCTCCTGTATGGCCTTCTAAAAGAAGGCGGTGGAGTAGCCGCCGGGGTACTTTTGGCACAGAATGTTTCGGAGGAGAGACTCGTTAACCTTATAGACGAGGTGATATCGCCGGGTGGCATCCTTTTGGAAGACAGGAACGGGAACACCCCCAGCCTTACGAAAGTCCTTGATATTGCAGACAGGCAGGCCGGCAGGTATAAGTTCGAGGAGATAGGCACGGAGCATTTGCTGATAGGAATCTTGTTTCTTCATGAATGCGCCGCGTACAGGCTTCTTAATACCCTCGGGGTAAACCTCCAGAAGATGTATACGGACATACTGGTAGCCATGGGGGAGGATGTTTCCAAGCACAAGCATGAGTTCCAGAACGGAAGGCCCGTGTCAAGGGACAAGGGCACGGACACCCCGATGCTGAACCGTTTTGCTTCAGACCTTACCCAAATGGCAAAGGATGGTGAACTAGATCACGTAATAGGCAGGGAGGATGAGATTTCCAGGATGATGCTCATCCTTTCAAGGCGTCTTAAGAATAATCCCTGCCTTTTGGGGGAATCGGGGGTAGGAAAGACGTCCGTGGTGGAAGGACTTGCCATCAGAATATCCTCCGAAAATGTCCCGAAGAACCTGATAGGAAAGAGAATATTAACTCTTGATTTATCGGGGATGGTGGCAGGGACAAAGTACAGGGGGGAATTTGAGGAGAGGATCAAAAGACTCATCGAAGAGGTAAAAAACGATCCTTCCATCATACTTTTCATAGATGAGCTCCATACCCTGATAGGCGCGGGAGGGGCAGAAGGATCCCTGGATGCGTCAAATATATTAAAGCCCTCCCTGGCCAGGGGAAATATAAGGGTCATAGGAGCTACCACCCTTAATGAATACAGAAAATACGTGGAAAAGGACAAGGCTCTTGAAAGGAGATTCCAACCCGTCACGGTAGAAGAGCCTACCGTGGGAGAGGCCCTTGAGATATTGGAAGGCGTAAAGGACCACTACGAGGCCCACCATGGGGTAGAAATTTCCGGGGAGGCTCTTTCGGAGGCAGTACGCCTCTCCGACAGGTACATCAATGACAGGTTCCTGCCCGACAAGGCGATAGACCTCATTGATGAGGCGTCGGCTCAGGTAGGTCTTAAGGGCTATGGTGAATCTTCCGCGATGAATAAATTAAGGGAAGATTTAAGAAATCTGGAAGGCCGGATGGAGGATGCGCTAAAGGGAGGAAGGTTTGACGAGGCCTCTGATCTCAAAAAACAGCTCCAAAGGGCTAAGGGCAGCATCGAAAAGGAAAGGGATAGGGCAAGGCGCAATGCTTCTTCCGGGATTCTTACCGTGGAACCTTCAGATGTGGCGCAGGTAGTTTCCAGGTGGACCAAAATTCCCTTAAAGCAGCTGACGGAGGAAGAGTCAAAGAAGCTCCTTAAGCTGGAGGATGAGCTCCACAAGAGGGTGATAGGGCAAAACGAAGCGGTAACTTCGGTATCAAGGGCCATAAAGAGGGGACGAGTAGGCCTAAAGGACAAAAAGCGCCCCATAGGCTCCTTCCTTTTCTTAGGTCCTACCGGTGTGGGAAAGACCGAGCTTTCCAAGGCCTTGGCAGAGGCCGTTTTTGGGGACGAGTCCTCTCTTATCAGGGTGGACATGTCAGAGTACATGGAAAGGCACAGCGTATCAAAGATGATAGGATCCCCTCCCGGATATGTGGGCTATGACGACGGGGGTCAGCTTTCCGAAAAGGTCCGCCGTAACCCGTACTCCGTCATCCTCTTCGATGAAATAGAAAAAGCCCACCCGGATGTGTTTAATGTACTTCTTCAGGTCTTGGATGACGGTCATATAACAGATGCCCAGGGGAGGAAGATAGATTTCAAAAACACCGTCATAATCATGACTTCCAATGCGGGAGCCAAGTATATAGTAGAACCTAAAAAACTTGGCTTTGGGGCTTTGGATGAGGATGAGGAAAAGGATTATGAGAGGATGAAGGGCAATGTGATGGAAGAAGTAAGGAGGATATTTAAGCCCGAATTTCTAAACAGGATAGGAGAGATCATAGTATTCCATTCCCTTAATAAAGACGACCTTAAGAAAGTAACAAGACTGTTGATAGATGAACTTTCCCAAAGATGTAAGCAAAACCTTGGCATTTTGCTTTCCGTTAAGGATGAGGCCGTGGAAAAAATAGTTGAAGAGGCCTATGATCCCAAATACGGTGCAAGACCCTTAAGGAGAAAAATGGAATCTATGATAGAAGATCCCTTAGCCGAAAAAATCCTGTCCATGCAAATAAAGAGGGGAGATGAAATCATGATATCCGTTGAAGGAGATGAAATACAAATTGTTCAATAAATTGTCATGGAAATTTTTCGTGTGATAGGGTATAATACTGTAATAACTGCAATTAACTGTAATGGTTTTGTGGAATCAGCTTGAATTTTAAGGAGGATTAAGAAGATGGCGTATGTAGAGGAACTCATCCGTTCAGAGGGTGATGGGTCTTTCAGCTTTGGAAACCCTTCGCTGGACAAAAAGTCCAAGGTAGACGGGTTCTCCCATGGAGGGGATTCCTACAAGGTAAAGACTTATGATGAGATTACTAAATTGGAAAAGAATGGGATGTTCCTGTACGAGTCGGTGCCGGGGACCTGCGTGAACAATATGTCGATTGCGGCAGATTCCGTAGAATTTACCGTATCCGGGGAGGAAGATGCCCAGATTACGCTCGGGCTTGAGGACGGTGCCCTTTATACCGTGGAGGTGAATGGTTCATCCCTTGGTACCATGAAGACCAATATGAGCGGAAAGCTTTCTTTGTCGGTAGAGCTTAATAAAGGCGAAGAAGTTCCTGTAAAGATAGTAAAGAGTAATGGCTAACAAATCCAGCGTTTTTTTCTGCAACGAATGTGGGTATGAGTCTGCCAAATGGATGGGGCAGTGCCCCGCGTGCCGCGCATGGAATACCTTTGTGGAAGAAAGGACATCTTCGGGAAAGACCTCATCTTCAAAGTCGGCAAGGCTTGACCTTGAGACGGCTGTCACCGGCATAAATGACGTAAAGGCTGACAAGATGCATAGGAGGTCAACGGGCTTTCCTGAATTTGACAGGGTTCTTGGGGGTGGTCTTGTGGACGGCAGCCTTATCCTTTTGGGAGGAGATCCCGGCATAGGAAAATCCACCCTCCTTCTTCAGTCCATGAGAAATCTTTCCAATTCGGGAGAAAAGGTTTTGTATGTGTCAGGGGAGGAGTCACCGTCCCAGATAAAGATAAGGGCTGACAGGATAGGGGCTTTTACCGGGCAGATGAAGCTTTTTTGCGAGACCGACCTGGAGCTTGTTTCCGAAGCCATACGGAAGGTTTCACCGTCCATAGCGGTCATTGATTCCATCCAGACCATTTACGACCCGAAGATATCCTCTGCGGCGGGGAGCGTTTCCCAGATAAGGGAGGCTACGTCCGTGTTCATGAGGATGGCAAAGACCCTGGGGATTACCATCATCCTGGTGGGTCATGTCACAAAGGAAGGAATGGTGGCAGGCCCAAGGGTCTTGGAGCATATGGTTGACACTGTGCTTTACCTGGAGGGAGAGCGCCATGCATCATACAGGATCTTAAGGGGAGTAAAAAACCGCTTTGGGTCTACCGATGAGATAGGCATTTTCGAGATGGAAGAAAATGGCCTAACCGAGGTAAAAAATGCGTCCGAGTACATGTTAAACGGGAGGCTTGAGGATGCTTCCGGGTCTTGCATTTCCTGTTCCATGGGGGGATCTAGGCCCATTCTTTTGGAGATACAGGCCCTTGTATGCAAGACCAGCTTCGGAATGCCCAGGAGGTCATCTACGGGAACCGATGCAAACAGGATAAACCTCCTTATAGCGGTGCTGGAAAAGAGGATGGGTCTTAGGATGGCGGATATGGACGCCTATGTCAATATCGCGGGCGGCATCAAGGTCACTGAGCCGGCGATAGACTTAGGACTCCTTCTTGCCATACTTTCTAGCGCAAAGGACGTGGTGATAGATCCTTATACCGTGTGCTTTGGCGAGGTAGGTCTTAGTGGTGAAATAAGGGGTGTCTCCCAGGCGTCAAGGAGGGTTAATGAGGCCAAAGGTCTTGGCTTCAAAAAGGCCATCATACCATACGGCAATGTTTCTTCCGTCAAAGATGTGGGGGATATGGAGATAGTACCGGTAAAGACGGTTTTGGAACTTGGAAGAGCCATTTGAGGAATTATATTATGATTAAATATCCAATCGTGGACAAGACGGCTTTTATTGCCCCTTCGGCCGATGTCTTGGGGGATGTGAAAATAGGCAAAAATGCCAGCGTATGGCATCATGCGACCATACGTGGGGATGTGAGCCACATAGAGATAGGCGATGAATCCAATATTCAGGATAACTGCGTGATTCATGTAAATAGCCATGACCCCGCGGTGATAGGCAGGAGGGTCACCGTGGGGCATAGTGCCATAATTCATTCCTGCACCATAGGCGATGGAACGCTTGTCGGCATGGGTGCCATAGTCATGGACGCCGCAAAGGTAGGCAGGGAATGCCTGGTGGGGGCAGGAGCCCTTATTACCAGGGGTAAGGAGATTCCTGACCATTCTTTGGTCATGGGAAGTCCCGCAAAAGTGATAAGGCAGCTTACAGATGAGGAGATAGAGAGCCTTTCAAGTAGCGCTGATAAATACCTGGCGGCCAAGGAGGCTTTTGAAAGGGGAGACATAGGAAGATGGGAAGAGGAGTAGGAAACAGGGAGGATAGTATGGAAGGGGACTTTCGTCAATCTGACCAGGCAGATATGGATGAGGCAGGTTCCATGTCCCCGGATATGGAAAAAGAGCCTGGCTTTGCCAGGGAGCTTTTGGGATATATAAAGATCCTGGTCGCAGCCTTTGTTTTGTGCTGGATACTGACCAGGGTGGTTTTTGTAAATGCCTACATACCGTCCAGTTCCATGGAAAACACCATCATGACGGGAAGCAGGGTCCTTGGCATAAGGCTTGCGTACCGGTTTAGCGACCCTTCAAGGGGGGATATAGTGATATTCCACTATCCCGTGGATGAGGATACCTTGTATATCAAGAGGGTAATAGGGCTCCCCGGGGAGACAGTCACCATATCAGATGGATTAATTTACATAGACGGTATACAGCTCAATGAGGATTATCTTCCGGAGGAGTGGTATGCTGACAACGATGGCTATACCTTTACCGTGCCCGAGGGATGCTATTTTATGATGGGAGATAATAGAAATGTCTCCATTGATTCTCGCTTCTGGGCTGATGAGGCCTTGGCGGAAGGGGTGGCATCTACCCCGGAGGAGGCCGAAAGCTACACATATGTAAAGAAAGAAAAGATTGTCGCCAAGGCTTTTGTGGTATACTGGCCGGTTAGTGAGGTCAGTATTATATGGTGATGTTCCCGGGAACCATTTGGGATACACACCCCAAGAGCGGTTCTATAGTTCCTTACACACATTTTAGGTTTTTACAGTGAACGAAGCGATATGGGGATGCGTTATGGGTATTCGTTCATTGTAAAAAACGCCCTTTTTGAGATGGATTGTCTTTACGAACCTTGCTTACCTTGAATAAAGATTTTAGAAATTTCTTAAAGGGCGTTTTTATATGCTATACTTATATGCCGGATTTTTTGAGGAGGTAAAAGAATATGAGACTGTTGAAAAAAATGAAGACCATTGCGGCGGTGCTTTTGGCATTGGCAGTGGTCCTTTCCTATGTGCCATTTTCGGCAGACACCTATGCGGCATCCAAGAAGGTATCTACGAAGATGTACACCGTATCCGCCAAGGCGGGGACATACCCTGATGGGTTGAAGGTTACGGTAAAGGCCAAAAAGGGCTACAAGGTATATTATACCACAGGATCTGATTTCAAGGTAAAGAAGGTAATAAAATCCAAAAAATCAAAGACTTTTACCATCTCCCAATCAACGACATTAAAGCTTTTTGGTGTAAAATCATCCAAGAAGATGACAAATAAAAAGCTAAAGAAAAAGAAGGGAAAATCTTACACCTACAAGATAGAAGGATCATCGACCCAGGATGCCCCATCAAATCCCCAGGGAAATGATGGAGGATCGGGTACACCCGGCTCCCAGGGAAGTGATACAGATACCGGGGGATCTTCCTCCCAGGGTGATGGACAAGGAAGCACATCTACGGACACGCCCCAGGATAATTCAGGAATCCAGGATAATTCAGGAAATCAGGATGGATCCGGCACATCAGATGACGCATCCGTATCAGACTCATCTGAAGGCGATACATCGTCTGAGACTGACACTTCATCTGAATATACCGAAGTAGAAAACCCTACGGAGCTTACAGGCACGGACATTGAGATAAGCGAGGCAGGTTCCTACGAGGTATCAGGTTCGTTAAACAGTATTTCCGTAAAGAAGGGGACGGAAGGTACGGTAAACATTCTTCTTTCGGATGTCACCATTGACCATAGTGAAGATATTGCCTCTTCCGATGATGGGCTTATCACGGTGGGGAAGGGCTCTGCCGTAGTAAACATCGTATACGATGGCACCAATGTGTTAAAAGGATATAAGGCCGTGGCAGATGGGACAGATGTTCCTGATGGGATCATCCTTGGAAAGAAGGGTACTGCCATAAATATCTCTGCGGCAGATGATGAGGCTTCCCTTTCCATTACGGATACCATGGGAACAGTTTCGGCAGATGGCGTAGACGGCATAAGGGTTAAAAAAGACGGATCTTCCGGAGGAACCATCTCCATTATCAGCGGAAATATGTCCATAGTCACGGGAGGAGACGGTATTCAGGCCGAAAACATAAATATTTCGGGAGGGACGCTTGATATTAAAACGTCATATTACTATGCCGGAAAGAATTTCTATGACAGCTCTTTGGGCTCAGGGAACTACAACACATATACGGAGACACAGAATGGAAAGGTCGAGGTAGAAAATGTAGACACGGGATCCCACAAGGCGTTAAAGGGCGGAACCAAGGCGGAAACCTTTACCTATGTGACCGTGGAGGAAAACTCCGACTATACAGCAAACACCAAATACACCCAGGAAGCATCCGGAGGGATCACCATCACGGGAGGAAAGATCAGTATCGACACCACAAAGGCCGGCCTTAAATGTGGGAGCATATCATCTCCCGGCACGTCTAACGCGGGTGTCCAGGATAAATATATCATAGGTTCTCCTGATGACGGCATACATTCCAACAATACGTGCCTTATCTCGGGGGCAGACATCACGATAGCATCCTCAGACGATGCGATTACCGCAAGCGGTGAATTGTCCGTGGTAAATGATTCCAAAATAGACATTACCACCTGTTATGAGGGAATTGAGGCTGCCACGATCAATATCGGCACAAAAGACTCTTCGAGTGACGAAACGTCAGTGTCGATAGTGTCAAATGATGATGGGGCAAACGCGTCATCAAAGACCGTTGATTATGTATATGGGGATGAAGCGACAGAGCTTCCCTGCACAAAGACATCCACGTCGGTGTCGGGGAATGTGATGAATATGTATAGTGGAAAGCTTTATATAAACATTCCTTCCGACAGTTCGCATACCGTCACATTAAATAATGGCGGAACGGATGTTACATATACCTATTCCAGCGACGGAGATGGGATAGACTGCAATGGATCATTTTACGCGTTTGGGGGAGCGGCCGAGGTACATGGCTCCACATCGGGCTCAAACTCACCGATAGATACTGACAATGGATTTACCCTGTATGCCGGGGCCACCATCCTGGAGACCGGGGCAAACATGGGAAATGAGGGATTGCCAAATACCATAAGCGGATCGCAGGGATATATCACCTCATCAAATGCAAATTTTGAAAAAGGCACATATACCATTAAGGACTCTGCGGGAAATACCATCTATACGACCACGGTGCCCAAGGCCGCAAAATTCTTTGTTTTCACATCTGCCGATGTGGTATCAGGCTCGACCTACACACTGGATGCAGCAGGTACATCTGCTACGCTTACGGCGTCCTCCGAGGCTGTTTCTGCGGAAATGGGAGGAATGGGTGAAAATACGCCTCCCGGCATGGGTGAAGGAACGATGCCCGGTGTGGGCGGGGATGGCTCATCCGATATGAATGGGGGACCCGGCGGAGATCAGGGAGGACCCGGCGGCCAAGGAAACCAAGGAGGACCCGGCAGCCAGGGAGGGACCGGAAATTCCTAAAACAAAAGTCTATAAGGGGGATATGAAATATGATGTATTGTAACAGTTGTGGGATTGCCATTGATGATGGGACGCAGGTTTGCCCAAACTGTGGCACACCCGTACAAAACCAGTATTCACAGCAGCAAATGTACCAGGAACATATGAATCAGCAGGGCTCTTACGGGGGAGGCCCCGGGCAGGGTCAGGGTTATTACCAAAATCCCTACGCCCAGCCGCAGGTAAGCTTTGAACAGCAGGCGGCAAGCCTTCCTGAGGAGCTTCAGCCGATATCGATGTGGGGATATGTAGGATACATGGTTCTTTTCTCCATTCCTCTGGTAGGTCTTATCTGCATGATAGTCTTTGCCGTGTCGGGAAGAAAGCTTGCCCTTAAGAATTTTGCCAGGGCTTATCTGGTGCTTCTTGCCATAGGGATAGTCATTTCCATAGTTGCGGGCGCATGGATGGTGTCTGTGCTCTCCAACCTGGTAGGATCTTACAGATATTACTGACATCCCCTATATTTTTTTCACAAACTGCCGATATATACTATGGAACTATAGAACAATAATATGAACGAAAATCCTTCGTCCAAATGCACAACTTATTATTCTACAGTTCCATGTGGAGGCATTGGGATACGGATTTCCAAATGCCATGCTATAGTGAACGCATTAATGCGTTTGCATTTTTACCAGTTACATTGTTACCTGTAGAAAAGGGATTTTCTGTATGGGTCACCGGGAGACATTTCGGATGATAAGCTTCAAGGAGGAGGCGATAGGTATGATGAACACGGCAGTGGTGGCTGTAGTTGCCACGAACACCCAAAACTACAAGAATCCGGCCAAAGAATACGATAAGTCCAGGTTCAAGGCTCCCCCCAAGAGGAAGGCCAAGGAACGTAAATTTAACGATTATTTCGTGCCGGGAAAGGAAAAGGCCTTTGAGGCAACGGCCTGATCGGTCTTTCAAGGGAAACAGACGTAACTGTTTCCTGAAAAAAGATGGGGAATCTTAGGATTCCCCATCTTTTTGTTGATTTTTTTGCGATTTTTAGGTATACTATATGTTTGTTGTATATTTTTGTGAATGCAGGAAGATTATATCCTGATAATATTTTATTGGAGGAGGGAGAATGTCTAAAAACAAGTACAAGAACACATCCAATGATAGGACGCTCTCTAAGGAAAAGCCTTTAGAACATACTCCAAAGGGAGGCAGTGCCGCCAAGGCAAAGCCTGTGAAGATCGTAGAGACCGTTCTCAGGGATGCGCACCAGTCGCTCATAGCGACCAGGATGCCCACCGAAAAGATGCTTCCCATAGCACAGACCATGGACAAGGTGGGATACCATGCCGTGGAGTGCTGGGGGGGAGCCACATTCGATGCTTCGCTTAGGTTCTTGAAGGAAGATCCCTGGGAGAGGCTTAGGAAGCTCCGTGATGAATTCAAAAACACGAAGCTCCAGATGCTCTTTCGTGGGCAGAACATCTTGGGGTATCGTCCCTACGGGGATGACGTGGTGGAGTATTTCGTCCAAAAGTCCATTGCCAACGGCATTGACATCATCCGTATCTTTGACTGCCTAAACGACCTTAGGAACCTTCAGACAGCGGTGAGCGCCGCCAACAAAGAAAAGGGACACGCACAGGTAGCCCTTTCATATACACTGGGTGAGGCTTACACACTTGATTATTGGACCGACAAGGCCAAAAGGGTAGAAGAGATGGGGGCTAATTCCATCTGTATAAAGGATATGGCGGGACTCTTGATGCCTTATCAGGCGACAGAATTGATTGGGGCGCTTAAGGATGTGACAGACCTTCCGATAGAGCTCCATACGCACTATACATCGGGAGTGGCGTCCATGACCTATATGAAGGCAGTGGAGGCGGGAGTGGATATCATTGACTGCGCCATATCCCCGTTTGCCTTAGGGACATCCCAGCCTGCCACGGAGGTCATGGTTGAGACTTTCAGGGGGACGCCGTATGACACGGGCTATGACGGACAGGTGCTTGCGGATATCGCTGATTACTTCCGTCCCTACAGGGATGAATGTCTGGAGTCCGGCCTTTTGAACCCGAAGAACCTTGGGGTAAATATAAAGACCCTCCTTTACCAGGTTCCCGGAGGCATGCTTTCAAACCTGACCAGCCAGCTGAAGGACATGAAGGCCGAGGACAAGTACTATGAAGTGCTCGAAGAGGTGCCCAAGGTACGCCATGACCTTGGCGAGCCTCCCCTTGTTACGCCGTCTTCCCAGATAGTGGGAACCCAGGCCGTTATGAATGTCCTTATGGGAGAGCGTTACAAGACCGTCACCAAGGAAACAAAGGACATCTTCCTCGGGAAATACGGTCAGACGACCCTTCCCGTGGACGAAGACCTGAAGAAAAAGATAATAGGGGACGAAGAGCCCATTACCTGCAGGCCTGCTGACCTTATTGACGATGAGCTTGACACTTTGGAAAGTGAAATGTCAGAGTATAAGATGCAGGACGAGGACGTGCTTAGCTATGCCCTGTTCCCACAGGTGGCTACCGACTTCTTCAAGGAAAGGGAAAGGAAGATAGCCATAGAGAACGGCACATTGGAGGAAGATCCTGACGAGGTGGAGGCGGTTCTTATCGCAGCTACGCTGATGGCTCTTACGCAGTAGGGAGGATGATATGTTAAATAAAAATTCTATAAAACTGACATCCCTGCTGTTGGCATTAGTCCTCGTGCTTTTTCCCATCCGGGCCTTTGCGCAAGGGGAAGAGACAGACAAGTCGGAATACGTAAGCGTAGCTTCCATGATCGTAGGCACCTGCATCAATGTGGATGATGACACTTATGAAAATTTCGCGACCATGAGGGAGGAAGAGCTGGACATGATGCTTATCCAGTACGGGGTTCCGTGTACGGGGAAGGATTTTCTGTCCATACTGGATTCCTGGAAAGCCGCAGAGGAAGAGTGCGGAGACTTTTTGGGCGCAGATACATATGAGGATGACCTTGAGGGGTTTGTCCTAAAAAACAGGACGGATGAGTACCTCTTGGAAGGGACATTAAAGTTTGCCGATAGGGACGCCAATGTTTCATTTACATTTAAGAAAGACGGCACCCTTAGCGCCATTACCATGGGAGGCGTGTATACCACTGGCGAGATCATGACCAAGGCGGGATTAAATACCGTTATCGGTATGGGGACGGTGTTTGTGGTGCTGATCATTATTTCGCTTCTGATATCCACCTTTGGCATCATCAACAAGTGGGTGGTAGCGAGGGAGAATAAGGCTAAGCAAAATCTCCCATCGCCCATCGCGGCAGGCGGTTGTGCACCTTGTGCCACGGCTTTTGGAACGTATATTCCCCAGGAAGGTCCCTACCTTTCCCTTCCCGAGGGAGAAGTGAATGTTACAGTCAGGGAGTCTGATAAAATAAAGGTAAAGGTAAAAGTGATCAACTAAATTAGGACATAAGGAACTGTTGCGAAAGAGGTACACCGGGCCGGGCATGAGCCGGACTTGAATATAACACGATTTGATTTGGAGGTTAAATATAATGAGAAGGTTTAATATTACTGTAAACGGAAAGACATATGAAGTAGATGTGGAAGAGGCAGGGGGAGCGTCCGCACCTGCGGCACCTGCGCCTTCACCACAGGCAGCCGCGCCTCAGCCTGCTGCCCCCCAGGCTCCTTCGGGAGGCGTTAAGGTTGAGGCAGGCGTTTCCGGAAAGGTAGTAAATATTGCGAAGAATCCCGGAGATTCTGTTACAAAGGGGGAGACCGTGGCCATCCTTGAGGCCATGAAGATGGAGATAAACGTGGCGTCTCCTTCAGACGGCACCGTATCACAGGTTCTGGTATCTGTAGGTGATTCGGTAGAACCCGTCACTGCCATCATGACCCTTGCTTAATCTGTTAAGGAGGATATCATGGAATACATTACTACTACGCTGGGAAACCTGATACACTCCACCGCTTTCTTTTCCCTTACATGGGGAAACATAGTCATGATAGCGGTGGCCTGCGTGTTCTTGTACCTGGCCATAGGCAAGGAATTTGAGCCCCTCCTCCTGGTTCCCATTGCTTTCGGGATGCTCCTTGTAAATATTTTCCCGGACATCATGATAGCGCCCGAAAATGCGTCAAACGGGGTGGGCGGCCTTCTTCATTACTTTTACCTGATGGATGAATGGTCGATACTTCCGTCCCTTATCTTTTTGGGAGTGGGGGCGATGACGGACTTTGGTCCATTAATCGCAAACCCCAAGAGCTTCCTTCTTGGGGCTGCCGCCCAGTTTGGGATATTTGTGGCTTACCTGGGGGCCATGGCCATGGGATTTTCGGACAAGGCCGCGGCCGCCATCGCCATCATCGGAGGTGCCGATGGACCTACGTCCATATTCCTTGCGGGAAAGCTTTCGCAGACATCAATAATGGGACCTATCGCAGTGGCGGCATATTCATATATGTCATTGGTACCCATCATTCAGCCGCCCATCATGAGGCTTCTTACCACCGAGAAGGAGCGTGCGATAAAGATGGAGCAGCTGCGTTATGTGTCGCAGCTGGAAAAGATACTTTTTCCGATCATAGTCACCATAGTGATCTGCCTCATTCTTCCCACGGTAGCACCCCTTGTGGGAATGCTCATGCTGGGAAACCTCTTTAGGGAGTGCGGCGTGACAAAGCAGCTGACGGAGACAGCCTCCAACGCCCTGATGTACATCACGGTAATACTTCTTGGAACATCGGTGGGCGCATCCACATCGGCCGAGGCGTTTTTGAACTGGGATACGATAAAGATAGTTATCCTTGGTCTTGCGGCTTTTTGTTTCGGTACGGCGGCAGGCGTGCTTTTGGGGAAACTCATGTGTGTCATTACACACGGCAAGGTAAATCCCCTTATAGGTTCTGCCGGAGTATCCGCAGTGCCCATGGCGGCCAGGGTGTCGCAGCGTGAGGGCGCAAAGGCTGATCCCACGAACTACCTGCTCATGCATGCCATGGGGCCAAATGTTGCGGGCGTCATAGGAACGGCGGTTGCGGCAGGTACATTCATGGCTATATTCGGTGTATAAGGATATGTATATAAACAAAATAACATCTAAACGTTTTTTAAGAAAAATGTCAGTGACCGCAGCCATCATGGCTGCGGCTTGTACATTTTCTTTTTCAGGTGACAGGGCAAACGCCATGGATGGCGCGGTGGGAGATGGGGAAAATGCCTTGATCATGATGGAAGAAGACCCTTCTTTGGACGATTCTTCATGGGAGGTTCTTAATCCGTTTGCAAAGTCAGTCAAATTTAACGACAATTACA
>CAJOPH010000080.1 GCA_905236805.1 uncultured Eubacterium sp.
ATGACCACGCGGTCCATACGGGCCTGTATGATGGCTCCCGTACACATTTGGCAGGGTTCCGTCGTGACATACATGGTGCAGCCTTCCAGCCTCCAGTCGCCAAGTTTGCGGGCGGCTTTTTTTATGGCTATCAGTTCGGCATGGGAAAGCGTGGATTTGTCTTTGTTGCGGCGGTTGTACCCCCGGGCGATCACCTTTTCATCGCAGACTATCACGCATCCTATGGGAACATCCCCTATGGAGCCGGCTTTTTTTGCCTGCGTTATTGCCTGCCTCATGAATCTTTCATCCGTAGTCAAAGCATCTCCTCCTTAGAACACAGTACCAGGTACCATTTGCCGCAATTCTACGTTTTCTATATCGGCAGCTGATAAGAAAAGATTAACGGCATACTGATAGTGGTACACGGTACCAACGTGGACATCATATCCTGATTCTGATCGCGACTGAAACCGGAACGCATGCTGATATATTCCTTAACGCAGATGGCGATGCGGATGAATAAGGTATGGAGGAATTTGTATATGATAACTCTTGCGGATTTGGGAGTTTGGTGGTATACTGTTCTTAGATCATACATATGGGGTCTGCCCCATGAACTATGGTTCATCCCTACAGAGACGGGGA
This sequence comes from uncultured Eubacterium sp., assembly GCA_905236805.1. GTDB lineage: Bacteria > Bacillota > Clostridia > Lachnospirales > Lachnospiraceae > RUG14243. The sequence continues at coordinate 628 of CAJOPH010000080.1, forward strand.
TGAAGCCTGTATATCTCGCGGGGGATCAACTATGACGGATTTATTAGAGGCTTTAATGATCATCTGCTTTGGTTTGTCATGGCCGGTATCTATTTACAAATCATACACCTCGAGGACGGCAAAGGGGAAAAGCCTGTTCTTTGAAGTGTTCATCTGGATCGGATATGTGTTTGGGATATGGAGGAAGTGCCTTCAGATGGGGAGAGGAGAACAGTTTGGATGGCTGTTCTACATGGGGTTGGCGTTTTATATCTTAAATATTGCAGAGGTCAGTATTGATATTTTGTTGTATTTCAGGAATGTGAGGATTGATAATGCGGCCGCAAAGAAGCGGGAATCCGGAGAATGATGGAAGGAGGGGCAGTATGCCGCGGTTTGAAGAAGTGATGCAAAAAAAACCGGTAATATCATTATCACTGCCCCTGGATGCAAAGGTTATAGGAAGCCTTGGGGCGGGGGACTCTGTATCCCTTTCCGGGCCCATGTATGTGGCAAGGGACCAGGCCCACAAGAGACTCTATAGCCTGATAGAGGAAGGGAAGGACCTTCCTTTTTCACTGTCGGGGGAAACCATATATTACATGGGACCATCGCCCGCAAGGGAGGGGAGGGTCATAGGATCCGCGGGACCTACGACTTCCTCCAGGATGGACAAATATGCGCCGGCGCTCCTTGATCTGGGGCTTTGCGTCATGATAGGAAAGGGCAAAAGGTCTGAGGCAGTAAAGGAGTCAATGGTAAGAAACGGTGCAGTGTACCTGGCCGCCATAGGAGGAGCCGGCGCACTGTATTCCGGGTGCGTAAAGAGCTCTGAAACAGTGTGTTATGAAGACCTGGGGGCCGAGGCGGTAAGGAGGATCGAGGTAGAGGATTTTCCTGCAGTGGTAGTGATAGATTCCGGGGGAAATGATCTGTATGGGATGAGGGGAGTGTAACCGGGGGATAAAGATGAACGGAAAAGAATCCATGTCCCTTAGGCAGGGAACGGCATTATCCGGAAAATACATAGTGGAAAAAGGCACGGGGATGGATATCCTGGGATTTTCCTACGTGGGAAGATCCGTTTCATCCGGGAAAGCCGTCACCATAAAGGAATATTTCCCTGACGAATGGTGCCAAAGGGCATCCGATGGAAAAAGGGTACTCCCCCTGCCCGGGGAAGCGGAAAAAAGATATGTGGGCGGATGCGCACAGTTTCTGGCCGAGGCAAAGAGGGTAGCGGAGCTTGGCGACATAGACGGTGTGGCGCATGTGACCGGGTATTTCAAGGAAAATTCGACTGCCTACATAGTCTCTGAATACATAGAAGGAATGGACATAGAATCCATCCTGAGGAAACGCGGCAGCAGGCTGGATTACAGGCATTCGAAGGAGATCATCGCAAACGTACTTTACACATTGAACCATATCCACCGCAGAAAGATCCTTCACAGGAACATTTCCCCCAAGAGTGTCTATGTTACGCCCAAAGGGGGGATAAAGCTCTCGGATTTTGGTACTGCAAAAAACATCGTGGCATTAGCTGATACCGAAAGGCAGCCCAGGCTCAATGAGGGTTACTCCGCAATAGAGCAATACACCACGACGGTTCCGCATGGACCATATACCGATGTCTATTCGACGGCGGCACTGTTTTACATGATGCTGACGGGGAGGGTTCCGAAAGCCGCACCCAAGAGGCTTCAGTCAAAGGGGGATCTTTCAAGGCCATCGGAGATGGGCGTAGACATCCCCAAGGAGGCCGAGGATGCCCTGATGGAGGCTTTGAGGGTCCATCCCAAATACAGGCTGCATGGCACCCGGGAATTTATCGGGGCACTGGGTGTGGTGATAGAGGATGAGCCCGAAGCTGACCTCAGTGAAAGGAAGGATGCGGATAAGCCCAAAGGATCAAAGAAGGACAAAAACAAAACCAAAAGAAAAAAGAAAAAACCAAAATCTAAAAACAAGAGGCAAAAGAAGGCGGGTGGGTCTGCCGTTACAAGGATGGCAGCCATAATGGCGGTCATAGTCCTGGCGGGGGCACTGGCGGTGGGAGGATACATGCTCCTAAAAAACCGGTCGCAAAAAAATATCGCATCCGGGGATTTTGCCGCGATGGAAAGTGGCAGTGCGGAAGAAATAAGGGAAAAGATCCTGGGAGATTATATAGGGGAGACCTACGAGGATGCAAAGGCGAAGGTGGAAGCTGAAGGCTTTGCGGTGGCAGACCCTGTGTATGTATATAGCGACGAGCCTATGGACACCGTGCTCGAGATGGGTAAGGAAGAAGGAAAAGACCCGGAAGAGATCACGATAATATTTACGGTAAGCGGAGAGGATAAATATCTCACGATCCCCAGCTTTGTGGGAGAGTCAAAGGATCTTGTCAGGGATTATTTTAACCAATACGGCTATACTGTCGTCACCTATGACAATCCATACGGGGAAGACCCCCAGTATGCAGAGCCGTGGAATGACGAATTCGAAGCGAAGGATGCCACCATCTATATAGTGGGGGAATATACCGACGGCGTACCCATGTACCTCGTGTCCGGGCAGAGCTTATCCGGGGGGACGTTGTATGAGGCCAATGGTGACATTACGTTCACGTATTCCTTAGGACCCGGGGAAACCGGGGAGGAAGGGACGGAGGATACCGAAGACAACAATAATGAAGACATGGACAATCATGAAGACATGGAGGATAACGAAGACACGGACGATACTTATTAATGGTCAAGCAAGGGTTAATTTTTTTCCGAATTATCCGATAATCATAATGAACAGGTGAGGGAAAGACATCTGTCATGAAAGAATATGTGTAACTACGAAAAGAGGTGTGCCATGATGAAGGATATGAGGAAACCCAAGAGGATGGTGGCAGGGCACAAGGACAGCCGGAGCTTTTCATTTGATGAGGTCTACGATGCGTACTGCAGGTATTGCGGGGTACCCGGAAATACCGAATTAAGGACCCGCAGGAATCCCGCGACCATAAGGATTTCCCGTTGATGGTAAACGGTCAACGGTTTCTAACCATCTCATGAACGAACATATCACCCCCAAAGCCGGATTTTTCAATCCGGCTTTTTTTGATGAATAATTGACAATACTGTGAATTTATTGTATACTATATTTTGAATTCTGCAATAGTTCCTTAGAAGGAGGCGGTCAATGATGAGAAAGGCAAATATTTTACTGGGAGTAATGATATGCGCATGCATGGCATTTTCCTTTGTTCCGGCCCATGCTGCCGGGGACTCTTCGGAGGGTACTGCGGCTGCTGCCGATACGGCAGCAGGTAACTCGGATTCCGAAACATCCGCCCCGGGAGCCGTCACTGTCACGGTGGTTCCCGAATCTGACGCAGGTACCACAGGCACGGACACATCTGATCAGGATACTATATCTGATGATATCACATCAGATGAGGCCACAGACGGAATCGTAACCTACGGTAATGGCGGATCGGATGCAGTGACTGATGATACATCATATGATGAATTGTATACGGAAATAGATACGGATGATGACGATGATTACGACTGGTACGATGATGATTATGATGATTATGATGATGATGAAGAAGAACCGGTGAGAGTGGTGGCATATGCGGCCAAGACCACATACGATCAGAGCTACAAGACCGGGGAAGGCCGGTATGACGGAGTGCTCATCGCGCTGTCTGCCGCCATGGTGGGATGTGTAGCGGCCGGGGCAGTATATGTAAGGCGCCTTAGAAGATATGAAAAGCAAGAACTCTGCAGTATTAGAAGACATAGAAAATCTTGAGACCATATTGCCGGTCTCGAACTTGAACGAATCGCGTGTAAGGAAAAGACTTACACGCTTTCTTCTTGACAAACACGTCTTCAAGACCTGGGTGGGCGATATGTTCATAAAATCCCTGTCGTCATCGTATTACCAGGATCCCGATTACAAGGACAGACTGCTGGGGGACTGCGCAAGGCTAAGGAAGTGCCTTGAATGGGTAAGCAAGGCGAGGCCATCCGACCTGGAGCCGCTGAAGAAGAAGATTCAGGATTCTGATATTTTTTCCACCTGGGCAAAGGACCCGTTCAAGCAATACATCCTCAGCTTCCTGGAATACCGTAAGGAAAGCTTCTATACCGACGCCAACAAAAACAACAGGAAGGATCTTGATACCATAAGGCGGTTTAGCGAGGATTTTGACCTGGAGGATCCGGATGACATAGATGAGCTGTATGGAGCCCTCAGGAAAAAGGGCAGAGGGGTGTTCTCATCGTACATGGGTGACGCCTTTCTGGAAGCCCTGTGGCGCAATTCCACCTCCTACAAGAAGCTGGTATGGAAAAAGAGGGGAGCTGCCGCATTGGGCATTGCGGCATTGTGTGCCGCGGTGGCGCTGGCATCGCAGTTTGTCTACCTTAAGGCAAAGGACTACAGGGCACAGGTAGAGTATGAGATACTAAACGGCTACCTCAATGCGTCATCGGAGATGGAAACCGGGGATTCATATGAAGAAGAAGGCACCGATGCGGATATGAGCGGCTCATCTTCGGCGATATTGGATGAATACAAAGATCTTTACGCATTGAACCGGGATCTTGTAGGCTACCTTCATATCGAGTCTCTGGGGATAGGTCTTCCCGTCATGCAGAAAAAGTCCGTGGACGGATACTACCTCTCACATGGATTCAACGGCGAGGAGAGCAGGGAGGGAGCACTCTTTATAGATTCAAAGGCGTCATTTGATCCCCCGGACAAAAACCTCGTGATCTATGGACACAACATGAAAAACGGCGAAATGTTTGGCGGTCTTTTGAATTATCAGAATGAGGCGTTTTACGAGGCCAATCCGGAATTTTCCTTTGATACCATCTATGAAAAGGGTGAATATGAAATCGTGGGTGTGATGAGGACGAGGATATTAAAGGAGAACGAGGAAGGATTCAGGTATTACAGGTTCAGGAAATATGATACCGAAGAACAGTTCAGGGAGCTGGTGGACTTTCTGGAAACAAACAGTCTTTATGAGACCAAGGCCAAGCCCCGGTATGGCGATGAGTTTGTCATGCTTTCTACCTGTGAATACTCGGAGGAGGAAGGAAGGTTCGTGGTGGTGGGAAGGAAAAAGGATGATTAAAAAAAGGCTCCCGTCAGGAAGCCTCCTGCCCCTCAAATCCCGGTGGGGCGTAGCACAAAGAATCATCATAAAGAATAAGGTTTAGCCTCTTTTCATCGATGAGGCACTCTAAGTAAGGGCGCACGAACCGTTCGAGGTTCTGCGCCTTTTCCGTGGTGTCGGTGCGGATGTTCATTTCCTTCTTTACCCGGCCGCAGATGGCACCGCCTGACATGGGGTGATCCACCAGGGAGCAGACATAGTCTATCTGCTGCTTCATATGGGAAATATTATCATCCACCAGGGCATCATAGGAACCTTCGGCAATGCCGGCATGTGCCATGATCATGGCATCATACCCACAGCCCCGGAAGCTTTCCATGGACTCTAAGCTCTGGGCGAAATTAAAGGCATAGGGAAGCTTTGTGCGCAAGAGACTCTCCGCGGAAAGCAGGGCATCCCCCGCATAGCAGACATTGTCGGGAGTGATGATGCTGATATGGTCGGGAGAATGTCCGGGGGTGCGCTTCACCCCAAAGGTGACCCCCGCTATATCCACCGAGGTTCCGTCCACGTCCACCAGTATGTCGGCCCGGCAGGCCAAAGCCTCCAGCTTGGGGTCTGCCATGACCTGACCGGCCGGGTAGGCGAAAAGAAAGCTCTTTATGGACGCATAGGTCCTGCAGGTCTCGGCCTCGCCTATGGACAGGGCAACGGGGATTCCGAGCTTTTTCTGGAAATAACGCCCGTTTCCGAAATGGTCGAAATGCGTGTGGGTACCTATGATACCTGCCACCGAAAGATTTTCCCTTTCCAAAAGCTCTTCCAGGGCCTCCCTTACATAGATGGGTCCCGTATCCAAAAGGATGCAGCGTCCGTCGCCCGTGAGGTACAGGGGGATGAGCTGGGGGCCTGTGACGGTCCAGGTGTTTCCCCGTACCTGTTTTAATCTCAGCTCCATTTTTTTCATGATGCTTATACTTCCACCGTCATGGTTTTGCAGTCAGGGGACACATCAAAGGGTGCGTCGGTGATTTCCTTTAGCTTCTCCAGGGAGATGTCCTCTCGCTTTTCCAAAAGCACCAGGTGTTCGTCCACTATGTCAAACACACAGTATTCGGTAATGATGAGGCTGACCACCCGTATCCCTGTCAGGGGATAGGTGCATTCCTTCACTATCTTTGGGACACCGTCTTTATTGCAGTGGCGGGTGGCGACTATGACCCTCTTTACGCCTGAAACTATGTCCATGGCACCTCCCATTCCGGGGGAGCGTCCGGGCATGGTCCAGTTTGCAAGATCCCCGTTCTGGGCCACCTGCAGGGCGCCAAGGACGGTGGTATCCACGCGCCCGCTCCTCATCATTCCGAAGGAGAGCTCCACATCGAAGGTACATGCCCCGCGCACGGGGATCACGGCTTCGCCCGAAGCATTTCTGTAGCTTTCTACCCGGCGTATACCGGGCTCGGGATGGGGTCCTATCCCCAAGATCCCGTTTTCGGCCTGGACCCACACGCCCTCTTTGGTATAGTCAGAAGCCCTGGTAGGGATGCCCACGCCCAGGTTTACCACTGTTCCCGGAGGAAGGTACTCGGCTATTTTTCTTGCTATAAATTCCCTGGGATCCATCTGTGAAAAATCCATCGTAATCTCCTCCTTACATTTCCAAGATCTTATCCAGATATACACCGGGAGTGGCTATCTTGTCTATTCCTATCTCGTCTATCTCCAGGATCATGTCCGGATCAGCTATGGTAAGAGTGCTGTTGTTCATGGCCACTAAGGGGTTTGAATTTTCGTTCGTCCCATGGTAGGCGAGGTTTCCCAGGGGATCTGCCACGCGGCTTCTTACCAGCGCCACATCCCCGGTCAACGCTGTCTCCATCATGTATTTTTTCCCGTCAAACTCCTTTATGTCCTTGCCCTTCTCTATACCCGTGCCCATGCCCGTCTGGACGTAAAAGGCCGCTATGCCTGCCCCGCCTGCCCTCAGGCGCTCCGCGATGGTTCCCATCGGGCAAAATTCCACTTCCAGCTTTCCGGCCTCGTAAAGGCTCATGGCTTCTTTATTATAGTTCATATGGGACGTGATGATCTTGTCGACCACACCCTCCGATATGAGCTTTGCCTCCCCGTAGCCGGGCTCGGAGATATTTAGCTTTATCACGGTAAGGTGCCTGGCCTTGCTCTCTATGCACAGATCTATCAGGTTCTCCGGATTTCCGTATCTTCCGAATCCCCCGAGGACCAGGGTCTGTCCATCATGGAAATCCCTGACGATCTCGTCCGGTGAATATAATTTTCCCAACCTCATTCCCACTCCTCCTTAAAAACTGAGTAAATCAATAAAAAAAAGCACCCAAGGTGCTATTTTTTCTAAGGCGCCAACCGGATTCGAACCGGTGATCAGGGTGTTGCAGACCCACGCCTTACCTCTTGGCTATGGCGCCTCGCAGCTCCCATCGGAGCTGTAACGGAGAAGGAGGGATTTGAACCCTCGCACGGCGCAAACCGTCTATACCCTTAGCAGGGGCACCTCTTCAGCCACTTGAGTACTTCTCCAGGTTGCTAAACTCTTGAAAGGCAAATGCTCCAATGAAAGCGCGTAAATGAAACACTTAAACGAAAGCACTTCAATGAAAAGAACCCATCTGACGCATTTACCATGAAAATATGCAGTTACGCTAAGTCAGCGTAATTATTCTATCAAAGATTCAGGGATTTGTCAACTGTTTTTTTTGACGCGGGGGTTTTGTCTGTAAGAGATTCTACTAGTTGACTTGAAGAAGTGTTTTTGCTATAATATTTACTATATATCATGAAGAATACAGGCGGCACAAAAGGAAATAAGGAGGTTTTTTATGAAGGGTTTTTCGGGAAAAAAGCTGGTAAGTCTGTTCCTGGCCGGGGCGCTTGCGATATCATCAGGGGGGATATCACCGCAGAAAGTACAGGCGGCTTCCAAAGATAAGGAACCCAAGGGCGAAACACAAGAGTACGGGACATCGGGTGAATTTTCAAATGCGGACATCTACCTTTCTGAGTATAGCTATACCTATGATGGAACGGAAAAAGAGCCGCAGGTCATGGTGGCCTTGAACGGATACACCCTTGAGGAGGGGTATGATTATTATGTGTATTATGAAGACAACGTAAATGCCGGAACGGCAACGGCCTATGCCGTAAGCTATGACGACTATTCCACCGTCAGCGTTGAATTCAAGATCAATCCCTGCAAAATCGGCAAAATATACACTTATGACATTACTGACAACGGAAAAAAGCAGACCCCGTCCGTCTATCGCAAGTCCGATTATACGTATCTGGAAAAGGGCGTTGATTACAAGGTGGTTTCCGGCGCGTCCAAAAAGGTCGGGAAACACAAACTAAAGATCAAGGGAATAGGAAATTATACCGGCACGTCATCAGTCACATACAAGATCCTTCCCAAAACGGTAACGACGGTCAAGACAAAGAAAAAAGGATCCAATTACGTAACCTTCACGTGGAGCAAGGTGAAGGGCGCCACCGGGTATATGTATGAGTATTACAATGGCAAAAAATATGTGAAAAAATACACAAAAAACCGTTACGCAACGGTAAAGCGCACGTCTGACAAGCAATCCTATAATATATACATCTATGTCTCGGCATACAAGACCGTCAAAGGGAAAAAATACACGGGATACTCCACCAGCGGATGGGATGCGTTGCGGCCGGGCGTCCCCAAGATGAAAGTGACCAAAGGATTTGGAAGCTTTGAACTGACATTTAAGCATTACGGATACTACCAGATAAAGTATTCTGCCTACAAAAACATGAGCTATTCCAGCACATACAGGGGATATGGGAGTTCATTTACATATTCCGGGGCCGGCTCGGGCACAAAAATATACTATAAGGTCAGGGAATATACCTATTCCAAGAGTGGGAAGGTCCTGATGGGAAAATGGTCGAAAAAGAAAAAAGTAAAGGTTTATTAAGTCCCTAAAGGATTTCGGACAAAGCCTCCGCCACCCCGTCATCATCATTAGATCCGGTGACGCGGTCCGCGGAGGCTTTGCATTTTTTGCTTCCGTTTTTCATGGCCACGCCCACACCCGCCATCCCTAGCATCGCGGCATCGTTATCCCCATCTCCGAAAGCCACGGTATCTTCAGCGGGAACAGCTTCCATATCCATTACCGTCCTTAGCGCCGTATCCTTGGCGCTGTTGCAGATCTCCAGCAGATGGGCAGAGCTGGTGGTGACATATATGCCATGTCCTTCCATGAGGTCTTTCAGGGAGGATTTTGAGACGGACTCATCCAGCACTATGTCCATTCCGTTAAGCCCGGAAATGTTTTCCGGGATGAAGCTTCTCATATCCTCCACGGGGATCCGTGTCTGCCTGAGGTACCTGATGGAGTGTTCCGAGAGACCGAACCCGGAAGGATCATCCAGGTAGGCTTTCGATGAATATCCCTTTTCGTCGAAGAAGCATTCATAATATACGGGCAGGCCTTTTGTTATATCCAGAATAAACTTCACATGTTCCCCAGGGATAAAGCTTTCCCAGAGGAGTTTTTTTCCTTTCCGGCCATTGGAGATGTCGTAGATGGCTGCGCCGTTTAAGACGATGGCGTACTTGAAGGCTTTGTTTTCCAGAATCTCTTCGGGAAGGGCATTCATGCCGCGCCCCGTGGCAGCAACGAAGATGCAGCCTTTTTCGGAAAGCCTGCGTATCTCATCATGCGCGCTCTTTGATATGCTCTTATCGGAACGCAAAAGGGTCCCGTCCAGGTCTGTGGCGATGAGCCTTGCTCTGAGCCTCTCATCCTCACCAACGAAAACTTGCATAATACACTCTATAGTTCCTTAAATCCCCATCTCCATAAACAATCTTTACCATAATACCATAAACCACCCCCTTTAGCAACTGAAAATTCACCTTACGATACTAATGTGTCGTCCCAATCATTTTTGACGGGCAGATTATTTTATGGTATAATATGGGAACGAATTCTTTGGGCAGCCGGGTATATCGGGAGGTTTATGCTATGGGCATTTATTTGAATCCGGGGAATGAGAATTACCGGTCGACCCTGAAGGGAAGGGTGTTTGTCGACAAGACGATGATGCTTGCAAGGCTCAATCAGTATATTGAGGAAGGGAACAAGTATATCTGCGTTTCCCGTCCCCGGCGCTTTGGCAAAACGATTGCAAGCAATACTTCCCGGATGTTCCGATGGAAGAAGGGGATTCGTTGGCGCGCAGCATACTAAGGGTATATGCGCAAACGGGGGAAACCTTTGTCCTGCTTTTGGACGAATATGACGTTTTGGTGAGGGAAGACGTATCTAAAGAACTTTTTGATGAGTACCTATCCTTCCTGAACGGACTGTTTAAAAGCGATACGCTCCGCCCCGCGATCTGCCTGGCTTACATGACAGGGATCCTGCCGATCGTCCGTGACAGGATACAGTCAAAGCTTAATAATTTTGAGGAATACACGATAATGGATGCGATGGAGCTGGCGGAATTCGTTGGCTTTACATCGGAGGAAGTGAAGGATCTTTGTGACAAACACGGGGTGGACTTTGAGGAGTGCAGGGTGTGGTATGACGGGTATTCCCAAAATGGATATGAGATCTACAATCCGGAATCCGTCGTAAAATGCATTCGGCGCAAGCGGTTTCAAAGCTACTGGGGGAAAACTTCCACCTATAAAGTCATAGCGGACCAGATCGGGCGGAATTTTGACGGGACGCATGAGGACGTGGTGAAGATGATTTCCGGGGAACGCGTGGACGTGGACACGGGGATGAAAAGGCCGTTGCGAAGGCATTGGACAAAACCCACATTCATGTAGCGTCGAACCGCAGCTACAATAATGAAGATGTGCTGCAGAGCGCGGTTTATCTGGCGTATATTTTTGCGCTGAATAATTATACCGTGGTCAGGGAAATGACAGCGGGAAAGGGCTTTGCCGACATGGTATACATTCCTGTCTGTGGGGATGATCCCGCATTGGTCGTGGAACTCAAACACAACAAAAGCACGGAAACCGCGCTGACCCAGATCAGGGAAAAACGATATTGTGAGCCGCTTAAGCATTATCGAGGGAGGCTTATTTTTGTTGGGATCAATTACGATGAGAAAGACAAAACACATACATGTAAAATAGAAAGATTTGGGATAGAACAAAAAATATCGCCAAATGCAAAAAATCATTGATTTTATTCAAAAAAAATTTTATAATAGACCTTTGTGCCTTGCAAAATGAATTATCGACCCGGGCATCATGCGACACCGGCATCATGCCCGGGTGATTACAGGAGGAATGACCTGATGGGTGAGGAAAACAAGCGCCGCGGTGAAGGCGGCGGGGGAGGAAACAATAAAAGGGGCGGTGGCAACGGGCAGATGATGATGCTGATGCTCCTGGTGGCTTTGGTCGTGATGTTTTTCGTGAGCATGTTCAGCTCACAGTTCGCGATGAGCTCATCAAAGAAGATTACGTATTCGGAGTTTGTCACAATGGTCAAAGAGGACAAGGTAAAGTCCGTGGTATTTGAGACCTATCAGATAAACATCACCCCGAAGCTCCAGGAAAATGAGCTCTCCATAGTCACATACTATACTGGGCGGGTGAATGATGAAGAGCTTTTGCCCCTGCTCCAGGAGCATGATGTGGATATAGACGGAAAGATCCCTGACAATTCCATGCAGATTATTTACAGCATCGTGAGCATAGTGCTGCCGATAGTTTTGCTCTGGGGACTTTTGTACTATTTCATGAAAAAGAGTGGGGGAGCAGGCATCATGGGAGTAGGACGCTCCAATGCCAAGGTCTACGTAGAGAGAGAGACGGGAGTCACATTCAAGGATGTGGCAGGCCAGGATGAGGCCAAGGAGTCACTCCAGGAGGTGGTGGACTTTCTCCACAATCCCGGCAAATACACGAAGATAGGGGCAAAGCTTCCCAAGGGGGCGCTTCTGGTGGGTCCTCCCGGAACGGGAAAGACCCTCCTCGCCAAGGCGGTGGCGGGCGAGGCCCATGTGCCGTTTTTTTCGCTGGCAGGCTCTGACTTCGTGGAGATGTTCGTGGGAGTGGGAGCCTCCAGGGTGAGGGACCTCTTCAAGGATGCACAGAAGAATGCGCCCTGCATCATATTCATAGATGAGATAGATGCCATAGGAAAGAGCAGGGACTCCCACTATGGCAATGATGAGAGGGAGCAGACATTAAATCAGCTTTTGGCGGAAATGGACGGGTTTGATACATCCAAGGGTCTTTTGATACTGGCTGCGACCAACCGCCCGGAGGTTTTGGACAAGGCCCTTCTTCGGCCCGGGCGTTTTGACAGGAGGATCATCGTGGACAAGCCCGACCTCAAAGGGCGCAAGGACACACTGAAGGTTCACTCCAAGGATGTGCTGATGGATGATTCGGTGGATCTGGACGAGATAGCGCTGGCCACGTCCGGGGCGGTGGGTTCAGACCTTGCCAATATCATCAATGAAGCGGCGATAAATGCGGTGAAGTCCGGCAGGAAGGTGGTACAGCAGCAAGACCTCTTCGAATCCGTGGAGGTAGTCATAGCCGGAAAGGAAAAGAAGGACAGGATCCTTTCCGACAAGGAAAAGAAGATAGTGGCCTACCACGAGGTGGGACACGCCCTGGTATCGGCCCTGAGAAAGGGTTCTGAGCCCGTGCAGAAGATTACGATAGTGCCCCGTACCATGGGGGCGTTGGGCTATGTCATGCAGGTGCCCGAGGAAGAAAAGTACCTGATGAGCAAGCAGGAGCTGGAAACCCAGATCATCACATACATGGGAGGACGCGCCGCCGAGGAGATCTTCTTTGATTCCGTGACGACGGGAGCTTCCAACGACATAGAAAAGGCTACGAAGGTGGCCCGCGCCATGGTGACGCAGTACGGAATGTCGGAACGCTTTGGCCTGATGGGGCTCGAGTCCATAGAAAACAAGTACCTCGATGGCAGGACGGTTCTTAACTGCGGTGACGCCACGGCGGCCGACATAGACGAGGAAGTCAAGGATATACTGAAAAAATCCTATGATGAAGCCAAGAAGCTCATTTCAGAAAACAGGGAAATAGAGGAAGAGATAGCAGCCTTCCTATATAAGGAAGAGACCATCACCGGCAAAAAGTTCATGGAGATATACAGAAAGGCCAAGGGTATTCCCGAGCCCGAAGAGGATGGAGAAGGAAAATCCCTTAACGAAAATGACGGGGAAGAGGATGAAAATAAAGGATCGTCCACCATTGACATAGTGGTCGATGACGACTATGACTAAAGGTTTCATCTGCCTAACCCGTGATAAATATTTATCATGAATATTCACAAATAAAACTTGTAATATTCAAAAAGATGATGTACAATAATAGTTACCCATTAAACCATTGAAAATGCTATTTGATATTTTAGGAGGTAATGAAAATGGCTAGAGTTATTTCATCCGATTGCATCATGTGTGGTGCATGTGAGGGCGAATGTCCCGTAGGCTGTATCTCCGCAGGGGATTCCCAGTACCAGATAAATGCAGATGAGTGCATTGACTGCGGTGCCTGCGAGGGCGCATGTCCTACCGGCGCCATATCTGAGGGTTAAACGGTTTTTCAAAAGAGCTTATAGCAAAATGGGCAAAAGTATTTATACTTTTGCCCATTTTGCTGTGCCGGATTTGCTATGCGAAGCATTGACTTCCTCTGCAAATCCGTGCGCATCCTGCCGGAGGCTTTATAGTGATCGTCAAAATATTTTTGACGATCACTATAAAATTAAATACTGTTTAGACAAAATCACCACGAAACAACAGTTCATGGTGATTTTTCTGTGAAAAGGGGTTTACAAATCCGTAAAAATGTTGTAATATATTTCGAGTTGTTACAAAAATATTACGAAATCCCGTCACATAAGGAATAAAATCGAAACATAACCATGCCGTTGGAAGCTTAAGGGCAGGCGGCATCATATTTGAGAAACGGCTTTATTCCCCAAAAGGGCAGGGACGGGAGAGGAGAATTTCCGGGAGAAATTCCAAGGGAAATTCCAAATGAGGAGAAATTCCAAATGAATTCGAAATTACTTTACAAGAGGATTGCTGCATTGATATTTGCCTGCGCGCTGGCGGCAGGCAGCTTTTCACAGGGCACCGTGGCGTATGCGGCAAAACAGGCCGGAGAAGATACCCGGGAAGAAGCCGTGGAGGTAGGGGAGGATAAGTCCCAAGAGACCATCAGGTACGGCACCGTGGAAGAAGCGGAAAATGAGACCGCGCAGGATACACAGGATACGCAGGCCACAGGGGAAGAAGATTCATCACAGGATAAGATCTCGGTGGAGATACAGACACCAAACATACGGAAAGGATATGTGAAAAAGGCTGACGGCACATCGCTTTATGCCGACAAGAGCCTTTCTTCAAAGAAGGTAAAGAAGCTTTCGTTTGATACGAAGGTGATGTATTCGGAAGTAAACAGCAAATGGGTTTTGGCAACGTCAGGAAAAAAGAGCGGCTATGTCCTTAAGAAAAGCATCATAGACGACAATGAGCCCGTAAAGACCATGAAGGTGAAGGGAGCCTCCGCCTTCAAGAGCTATATGTCCTACAAGGCCATAGGAAACAAGACATCACCCCAGTACAAGCTCCAGAAAAAGGCAAAGACCACCAGCCAGGGTCTTCGCACGGTGAACGGAAGGTACTGCATAGCCATAGGCCAGGGCGCGGGCGCCCACATCGGCCAGTATGTGGATGTGGTTTTGGAGAATGGCACTGTCATAAAGTGTATAGTGTCAGACTTCAAGGGCAACTCCATCACCACGACAAAGAGCAGTCATATGGTCACCAAAGGAAATGGCTGCGCATCCGAATTCCTGGTGAGCATGGGCAAGCTAAAGAGCGCCATCAAAAACAGCGGGGATGCGTCAAAGGCGGATTCATCGTGGTCTTCCAAGGTGGTGGAGATAAAGCTCTATGACGCGGACGTGGATATTTGATCCGGCCTGATGCCCGGGATGCGCAGCGAAAGCACGCCGGGATATGCTTGAAAAAATATAAGATTACGGATTAACCGGCGGGAGTCGCAAGGCTTCCGTTTTTTTTTGCACAGAGGATGCGGGGGAGGAAAGCATGTCATTTAGTCATCTTCATACACATACACAGTACAGCCTCCTTGACGGCTCCAACAAGATCGATGAGTATGTGGAACGCGTAAAAGAGCTCGGCATGACATCGTGCGCGATCACCGACCATGGAAATATGTTCGGCGTGATAGACTTTTACAAAAAGTGCAGGGAAGAAGGAATACGGCCCGTCATCGGATGCGAGGTCTACGTGGCGCCGGGGGGAAGGTTTGAGAAGGATGCGGGAAGGAAAGATGAGAAATATTACCACCTGATTCTTCTTGCGCAAAATAATCAGGGATATACCAATCTGATGAAGCTGGTGTCCAGGGGATACACGGAGGGCTATTATTACAAGCCCAGGGTGGACAGGGAGCTTCTGGAAAAATATCACGAAGGCCTCATCTGCTCATCGGCCTGCCTGGCGGGGGAAGTCTCCTCAAGGATATTGGAGGATAGGTATGAGGATGCCCGGGAGGCTGCGCTGTGGCATGAGGGCGTGTTCGGGAAGGGAAATTATTTTCTCGAGATGCAAGACCACGGTCTTTCCGACCAAAAAAAAGTAAATGCCGGTCTGATGCGCCTGTCCAAAGAGACGGGGATAGACCTGATCGTGACCAATGACTGCCATTACACATACGCGGAGGATGCAGACCCCCATGACGTATTGCTGTGCCTCCAGACGGGAAGGAGGCTTTCGGATACGGACAGGATGCGCTATGAGGGCGGCCGGTATTATGTAAAGTCCGAAGAAGAGATGAGGGGGCTTTTTCCCTATGCCCCCGAGGCGGTGGAAAGGACCGCTGAAATCGCCCAAAGGTGTGAAGTGGAGATAAGGTTCCATGAGCCAAAGCTCCCGGGATATACCCTGCCCGAAGGATACTCGTCCCGGGATTACCTTGCCATGCTTTGCGAGGAGGGATTTGCGAAAAGATACCCCGACGCTGCGGATGATGTCAGGGAAAGGCTCAGATACGAGATGTCCGTCATAGAAGAGATGGGTTTTGTGGACTATTTCCTCATCGTATGGGATTTCATACATTTTGCGAGGAAAAACGGCATAATGGTGGGACCGGGACGGGGCTCTGCCGCCGGAAGCGTGGTGTCATACTGCCTGGAGATCACGGATATCGACCCGATAAAATTCGGGCTCATCTTTGAGAGGTTCCTTAATCCCGAAAGGGTTTCCATGCCCGACATAGACGTGGATTTTTGCGTGGAAAGACGGGGGGAGGTCATAGACTATGTCAACCGCAAGTACGGAAAAACCCACGTGGCGCAGATAGTGACCTTTGGAACCATGGCGGCCAGGGGCGTGATAAGGGACGTGGGGCGCGTCATGGACCTTCCGTACGGATTCGTCTCCTCCATAGCCAAGATGGTGCCCGAGGGGGCGAAGATCACTTTGGACGAGGCCATGGAAAAGTCTCAGGAGCTTTCCTCGATGTACTCCGAAAATAAAGACGTAAAGAGCCTCATAGATATGTCAAAAAGGCTCGAGGGGCTCCCCCGCCATACGTCCACCCACGCGGCGGGGGTGGTCATATCCAAGGCTCCCATGGAAGAGTATGTCCCCCTTATGACAGGCGACGAGGGAAACATCATGACCCAGTTCCCGAAGGATACCATAGAAGAGCTGGGGCTTTTGAAGATGGATTTTCTGGGACTGCGTAACCTGACGGTGATCCAAAAGGCATCTCTTATGATACGGGAAAACAGGGGGGAAAAAGTCGACATCCATTCCATACCCATGGATGAAAAAAGGGTCTATGAGCTGATATCCTCGGGAAGGACAGGGGGAGTCTTTCAGCTCGAAAGCACCGGCATGAGATCTTTCATGAAGACATTAAAGCCCTCTCGGCTGGAGGACATAATAGCGGGCATCGCGCTCTACAGGCCGGGGCCCATGAAGATCATCCCGGACTATATAAACGGAAAATCAAATCCCGATTCAATAAAATACGATACCCCGCTCCTTAGGCCCATACTTGAGGAAACCTATGGCTGCATAGTCTACCAGGAACAGGTCATGCAGATCGTGCGCGAGCTGGCAGGCTACTCCTGGGGACGCTCCGACCTCGTCCGCAGGGCCATGTCAAAGAAAAAGGCGGATGTGATGAACAGGGAGAGGGGATCTTTTGTTGAAGGCTGCATAAAGAAAGGGATCGATGAGCCGGTGGCAAACAAAATATTCGATGATATGGTGGATTTTGCTAAATACGCATTCAACAAACCCCATGCGGCCGCCTATGCCGTGGTGGCATATCAGACGGCCTACCTCAAAGTCTTCTATCCGGTGGAGTATATGGCGGCACTTTTGTCGTCAGTGTCGGATAATTCAAAGAAGGTCTCTGAGTATATAGCGGAGACATCGAACATGGGGATAAACGTCCTTGCCCCCAATGTGAACGAGGGTGGGAGTGACTTTTCGGTGCGGGGGAAGGAGATCATCTATGGCCTTTCGTCGATAAAGGCGGTAGGGCGTAATGTCACGGACGAGATAGAAAAAGAGCGCAGGGAAAGGGGTCCCTACCGCTCGCTTACGGACTTTTGTGAGAGGCTCGAAGGGTCGGGACTTAACAAAAAAATGACAGAGTCTTTGATTTTCTCCGGGGCGATGGACTGCTTTGGGGCTACCCGGAAGCAGATGTTTTACGTATACCAGAATATCATGGACAGGGTGCAGGAAGACCGCAGATATTCCATGGCAGGACAATCTTCGCTCTTTGACATGATGGAAGATGGCGAAAAGTCAACTTACGATGTAACATATCCCGACGTGGGCGAGTTTGACAAGAGCGTTCTTTTGGCTGAAGAAAAAAAAGCCCTGGACCATTACATATCGGGACACCCCCTGGATGATGACAGCGTGATGTGGGAGAGTGTCATCACCTCGAAGGCGGCTGATTTTTACAGGGACGAGGACAGCGGGGAATACAATATCCCTGACGGGGAGAAGGTGGTAATAGGCGGGATAGTCAGGGACAAGACGGTAAAGACCACGAAGAGGGATGACCTCATGGCCTTTGTCACGTTGGAGGACAAGACGGGGGAGGTGGAGGTGATAGTATTTCCCAAGGTCTATGAAAAGGCGGCAGGCCGGACGGACCAGGACTCCAAGATATTTGTCACGGGAAGGGCCCAGGTGGAAGAAGACGGTGACGCCAAGGTCATTGCGGATGGGATCATACCCTTTGGTGAAATCGGAAAGAGGGTCTGGATACAGGTGGAAGACAAAGATCATTTTGACAAAATAAATGATGAAATAAGAAATATTGCCGCAGGCACAGAGGGGAACGATACCGTAACCGTTTTCTTGAAAAAAGAGCACAGGATGAAGGATGTTTTTCCTCAGACGGGTGTATCTGACGGCGTTTTTAGTGCCCTCAAACAAAGATTTGGGGACGAAAATGTGAAATTGTCGTATAAAGGATTGAAAAATGTGTGAAAAAGTTGTACAATGGTATGATGAAATTTTTCAGGAGGGTGCTTTATGGCAGGAAAGGTTAGTACCATAGGTGTTTTGACCAGCGGAGGGGATGCTCCGGGAATGAATGCCGCCATACGTGCGGTGGTAAGAAGCGCGATAGTACATGGAAAGAAGGTAAAGGGCATAAAGAAAGGGTACAGCGGCCTTATGGCGGGGGAGATAGTGGACATGAACGCAAAGTCCGTCTCTGACATCATCCAAAGGGGCGGAACCATACTCCAGACGGCCCGCTGCGAGGAGATGTATACCGCGGAAGGAGTGGAGCAGGCCGCGAAAAGCTGCAAGGAGAACGACATCGATGCCCTGGTGGTCATAGGAGGGGACGGCTCCTTCCGTGGCATGAAGGAGATATCGTCGTACGGCATCAATACGGTGGGGATACCGGGCACCATAGACCTAGACATCTCATGCACCGAATATACGATAGGGTTTGATACGGCGGTAAATACCGCAATGGAAGCCATAGACAAGGTCCGGGACACCTCCACCTCCCATGAGAGATGCTCCATCATAGAGGTGATGGGCAGGCACGCGGGGTACATTGCCCTGTGGTGCGGTCTTGCCAATGGCGCGGAAGACATCCTGCTTCCCGAAAAGTACGATTACGATGAACAGAAGCTGGTAGACCACATCATCGAAAACAGAAAAAGGGGAAAGAAACACCACATCATCATCAATGCCGAGGGCATAGGCCGGTCCATCGGGATGGCGCAGAGGATAGAGGCTGCCACCGGACTGGAGACCAGGGCGACCATCCTGGGTCACATGCAGAGGGGTGGGAACCCCACCTGCAAGGACAGGGTATATGCCACGACTATGGGGTGCTACGCCGTAGACATCATCTGCCAGGGAAAGACGAACAGGGTGGTGGCTTACAAGGATGGCGATTTCACGGATTTTGACATAGAGGAGGCACTGGGGCAGAAGAAAGAGATCTCTGAGTACCAGTACCGGATCAGCAAAGAACTGTCAATATGATAGAATCACCGGCGAATCCGCAGATAAAGAGGCTCTGCGCCCTGAGGGACCGGGGGAGGCAGAGGGACGCGGAAGGCGTATTTGTCGCCGAAGGGATGAGGATGTTCTCCGAGGTTCCCGGGGAGGACATAGAGACGGCCTACCTTACAAAAGGCGCTTATGAAAAGTTAAAAGACAGATTAACAGGCATCCCGACAGAAATCGTCTCGGACAGGGCATTTAGGAAGGCCTCCGGCACCAGTACCCCGCAGGGCATACTCTGCATCGTCAGGAAAAGGGAGTTTACTGCGGAGGATCTATTAAAAAAGGACTCATTTTTGGTCTTTCTGGAAGGCATTCAGGACCCCGGAAACCTGGGAACCATCGTGCGTACCGCGGAGGCGGCGGGAGCGGGTGGGATCATCACCGACGGCACCACGGCCGATGCGTCCTCTCCCAAGGCAATAAGATCTACCATGGGTTCGTGTTTCAGGGTTCCTCTGGTCAGGGAGGAGGATTTTTATTCCATGCTGGATGAGGCTCTGGGCAGGGGATGGACCATAGTGGGCACCGCCCCGGAAGGGAGCGTATCCTATGAGGATGCGGATTATCCAAAGAAGTGTGCCATAATGATAGGAAATGAAGGCAGGGGTCTTACCGACGGGGCTTTGCAAAGGGCCGCATTGAAGGTCAGGATACCCATGGAGGGGAAGGTGGAGTCCTTGAACGCGTCGATAGCCGCGGCAGTGCTGATGTACAAAATAAAGGAAAGGGGATTAGGAAGATGACCATGAAAGCAAGGAGGAATATAGCCCGGGAAAGATCCAGGCAGAAAAATAAAGAAAGGGAGCTGGATCTTTCCATGCTTCCGGGGAAGGGAGCGCATCCATCCAGGGACATCACCCCCCAAAAGCGCGTAAACATGTATGAAAGCGCCTATGACAACAGCTTTGAAGACGGTCGGGAAGGCAAACTCAAGGATGAATTCGAGGATGAATTCGAGGATGAATTCGAGGATGAATTTGACCGGGACTTTGACGGGGAATTCGAAGAGGATTTTGACCGGGACTTAGATGGGGATTTCGAAGAGGATTTTGATGAGGCTTTTGATGAAGGCTTCGAAGAAGAATTCGATGAGGATCTTGGGGAAGGGTATGAAGATGCCTATACGGACGATGTGTCTGACATAGAGGATCAGATCGAGGCCCAGAAGAGGCAGCTGAAGAATCTCAGGGAAAAGATGAAGGCCAGAAAGGAAGTAGTCAGGAAGGAAGCAGCCAGGAAGAAGGCAAGGGCCGCAAGGGACAAGACCATGTCATATCCGGAAGGAAAGGCCTCAGGGGCAGCAGGCGGGGCAGACACAGCCGGTATGGACTATACCGGAAGGCTGGATCGCATCTATACTGACCTTAACGAAAAGATGGATCTTCTTTCCATTCAGCTCAATTCCCGCATGGAACAGGGCTTCAAGATGGGCTACGCGGATGGAGGAGATGAAGAGTCCGCGGAGATGATACAGAAGGCCTTTGATGAGCTCTCCAATGGCCTTGCCACGGAGCTAAAGAGTCTCTCCGAGGAGCTCAGGCAGACCGTGGAGGAAGGAGGAGCGGGGAATACCGAAGAGTCGGTAACGGAAATTAATTCTAAATTAGACGCGATCTTCCAGGCTCTTTCGGCTCTTACCATCCTGGAAGAAAAGATAGATTCCCTTGCCAAAGATCCCGAGGAAGCAGATGCTTTGGATGGGAAGCTTGGCGCGTTGAAGGACGAGATAGGCGAAAAGACCCATACCGAATGCGTGACCATCTACCGGAACACCAGGAACGACCTGGAGGAGATGACAGGGAAAATAGAAGGGATAAAGAAGGATGTGGCCTTAGGGAGCGCGAAGGGCATGGCGGTAGGCGCATTCGTGTTCGGGGTTTTGAACTTTGCGACGCTCGTAGGCTACATATGCTATGACCTGGGAGTGTTCAATGCCCTGATGGGGATGTAATAGTGGGGAACTGTTAGAGGATTAACTTTCAATCTGACTTGTCAGTTCCCGGGGAACCGGATTTGATATAAGATTTTTGGCAAGAGGAAAAAATGGAACAGTATGTGATAAAGGGTATGGTGCCACTGTCGGGAGAGGTAGAGATAGGTGGTGCCAAGAATGCGGCATTAGCCGTGCTGGCGGCGTCCATCATGGCGGATGAGACCGTAAAAATAGAAAACGTCCCGGACGTAAGGGACATATCCGTGCTCCTTAGTGCCATGGAACAGATAGGGGCATACGTCCACAGGACGGACAGGCACACCGTCCTCATAAACGGAAGGAACATAGACTCCCTCAGGGTGGACTATGAATATATATCAAAGATCAGGGCGTCATATTACCTGCTGGGGGCACTGCTGGGAAAATACAAACGCGCCGAGGTGGCCTTTCCCGGGGGATGTGACATCGGGAGCCGGCCCATCGACCTTCACCTGAAGGGCTTTAGGTCTTTGGGGGCCGATGTGGAGATAGAGCACGGGCTCATCATGGCCCACGCGAACCACCTTGACGGCGGGCATATCTATCTGGACAAGGTCTCCGTGGGGGCCACGATCAATATCATGCTGGCATCTTCCATGGCCAGGGGAAGGACCGTCATCGAGAATGTGGCAAAAGAGCCCCATGTCGTGGATGTGGCAAACTTCCTCAACAGCTGTGGGGCGCATATCCGCGGTGCGGGTACCGATGTGATCAGGATAGACGGCGTAGAGAAGCTTCACGGGACGGAGTATTCCATTATTCCCGACCAGATAGAGGCGGGAACCTTTCTGTGCGCGGCGGCAGCCACCGGGGGGGATATTACCATCAGGAATGTCATCCCCAAGCACCTTGAGGCCACCAACGCCAAGCTGATAGAGATGGGGTGCGAGCTGGTCGAATATGATGACGCGGTGAGGATAGCAGCAAAAAATACGCTCCTGCCCACGTCCGTGACGACATTGGTATACCCGGGATTCCCCACGGACATGCAGCCACAGGTGACCACAGTCTTAGGGATTGCGAACGGGACCTCGGTGGTCACGGAGAGCATATTCGAGAACAGGTACCGCTACGTGGACGAGCTCTCACGCATGGGGGCATCCATCCAGGTAGAAGGAAACACGGCCATCATCAAGGGCGTGGAAAAATATACCGGAGCCAGGGTATGTGCCCCGGACCTTAGGGCGGGAGCCGCGCTCGTCATAGCCGGTCTTGCGGCGGAGGGGATCACTACCGTTGATGACATCTATTATATCCAAAGGGGATATGAGGATTTCGAGGGAAAGCTACGAAACCTTGGGGCCAGGATAGAGGTGGCCTCTTCCGAAAAGGATGTAAGAAAATTTGAGCTGAAGGTGTCTTGAGATCAGGAACTTATTTTGCGGTAAACAAACACCCCCTGTGGAAATACACAGGGGGTGTTAACATTTCTTCATATGATCAGATAACGCTCTGTATCTTAAGGTCCGGTCTTTGTATGAGATCCAGGAAGGTGCCGTCGGATAATTTGAGCACGGGACGGGAGAACCTGGATCTGTTCAGGAAGGCTATGTCGGCGGGAGTCCCGTCGTTCAAGATGACCCTGTCCCCCTGATATGTCTGCGCGATGTTTTCCAAAAAGATCATCAGGAACTGGGAATTGTAGGTGGAAATGCCGTCATTTTCGAAGTTCTCTATGATGGTAAACGGGCAGATGGAGGTACGGTAGCTCCGTGACTGCGTCATGGCATCATAGACATCGGCTATCGCCACCACCTGTGCAAAGGGATGCACCTCGCCCGGAACCCTGTGGTAGGGATACCCCGATCCATTCTCCCTCTCGTGATGCATCAGAGCCGCCTTCTTGATGCGTGGGTCTATGTCGAGGTTCTTTAGCTGATTGAACCCGAATATAGGATGGCGGCGGATCAGCTGAAACTCATCGTCCGTGAGCTTTCCTTTCTTGTTCAGGACCTCGGGGGGCACCAGGAGCTTGCCGATGTCATGCATGAGCCCGCATATGCCAAGGCACGTCTGGTCAGACTCGGAGAAATGAAGCCACCTTCCAATATACTTGGATAGGAGGGAGACATTGATGCAGTGGGTGTAGACCGCGTCCTCATCAGCCTTTACCTCATGGAGCATGTCGAAGAGCTTGTGGGAGGATGTCACACCCTCGCAGACCCTGTCCACCACCTTCTGCATATCGTCCTGGGTGACAGACTCACCGTCTATGATGCGCTGGAAGAGCTCCTTTATGTCATTCACCCCGAATGCGTAGTTCATCTGGAATGAATGAAAGTCCGAAGACCTAAGGAGAGCCTGCTTCCTCTCCATGGCTTCCGACTGGGCGACCTCCCCGGACACATCGTCCCCGAGACCCTTGTGCATCTTTTTGTCGCCTGCCACCTTCAGGGGAGTGGGAGCCTTTGTATTTTCCTCTTCCAGGGCTTCGATCTCCCTGGCCAAAAGCTCACCGTCAGCGGCAGAGTCAGCCACCGAACCGTCCACCACTACCTGGTCAAAATTGTAGAAACGAAGATGCCCGATGTCCTCGGTGCTCAGCACAGTGTCTTTTTTGAACAGGATCTGTCCCCTGGGGGTCACCACGTCCTGCCCCAAAATCATACCTTCTTTTAATTTTGATACATCTATATTTTCCATAATAACCTAGTATATAACATATCGGGGCATAAAGTCAAGCGAAAATATTGACTTTATGTTATGAATTGTGTTATAATTTAGAATCCTTATATGGTAAATGCATTAAATAATCCAAAAAATCAATTCAAGGAGGAAGAGCAATGGAAAAAAGACTGTTTACATCCGAGTCCGTGACGGAAGGGCATCCTGACAAGATCTGCGATGCGATTTCGGATGCCGTACTGGATGCATGCCTGAAAGAAGACCCGAACAGCCGGGTGGCCGTGGAGACAGCGGCCTGCACCGGATTCGTCATGGTGACAGGCGAGCTTTCCACCAAGACCTACGTTTCGATAGCGGACATAGCCAGAAAGACCGTTGTGGATATCGGTTATGACTGTTCGGAGAAGGGCTTTGACGGCAATACCATGGCGGTATTTGTGGCCTTGGATGAGCAGTCTCCCGATATCGCCATGGGCGTGGATGAGGCCCTGGAGGCCAAGGAAAACGAAATGACCGATGATGAGATAGAGGCCATAGGCGCGGGCGATCAGGGGATGATGTTCGGATATGCCACCGATGAGACCGATGAGCTGATGCCCTATCCGATATCGTTGGCGCACAGGCTGGCCCTTCGTCTGACCCAGGTGAGGAAGGACGGCACATTGCCCTACCTTCGTCCCGACGGAAAGACACAGGTATCCGGCGAATATGGGGAGGATGGGACACCGAAGAGGCTGGAGGCCGTGGTGCTATCCACCCAGCATGATGACAATGTTTCACAGGACCGGATCCATTCCGACATCAAAAAACACGTCTTTGACCCCATCCTGCCTCCCGACATGGTGGATGATGACACGAAGTTTTTCATCAATCCCACAGGAAGGTTCGTGATAGGCGGACCCCAGGGGGACGCGGGGCTTACCGGCAGGAAGATCATAGTGGACACCTACGGGGGGTATGCACGCCACGGCGGTGGGGCATTTTCCGGAAAGGACCCAACGAAGGTGGACAGGTCCGCGGCATATGCGGCCCGCTATGTGGCAAAGAACATCGTGGCGGCAGGACTGGCCTCGAAGTGCGAAATACAGCTCTCCTACGCCATAGGCGTGGCATGCCCCACGTCCATTATGGTGGATACCTTTGGCACCGGAAAGATTTCCGATGACAAGATCGTCGGGATAATAAGGGAGAATTTTGACCTGCGCCCCGCGGGAATAATAAAGATGCTAGATCTCCGTCGCCCTATTTACAGGCAGACAGCGGCTTACGGGCATTTTGGAAGGACCGATGTCGAGCTTCCGTGGGAGAAGACAGACAAGGCAGACGACTTGAGGAAGTATCTGTAGGATTGTTCACGGGATAAGGAAGGTGTAGTGGGAGTATGGTGGAAAACAGCATTTTGACATTTAGGCTGGGCATGTATGTGTCCGAGGACTTGACCGAGCTGAGAAAAGGGCTGGAAGGAATCCCCCTTCCTGACGGTGTCATCGTAAAGATGCATACCTTGGGGGAAGGAGACGTTAGACTAAAGGCCTGCGGCTACTGCATGGTGATAAGCACGGACGCCGGGCAGCTCCGGGGAGTATCGCCGGAGGGTAAAGGCAGGATATTCAGGGTATACGTGGGAAAATACAAGGACATAGCGGATATTCCCGATGCGGACAATATTATTAATGACGTATGGCCCGATGACGCCCCTGACTATGCGATGCTGAGGGCGAGGCGCCTTATCCTGGGCATTTATGATTCCTTCAGGGCATTTACCTATGAAAGGCTCCTCTACACCATCATAGACGCGTCACCCTCCATGATATGGTTTAAGGACATGAACGGGAAGCACATGATCGTAAACAATACTTTCTGTGAGACCGTCCAAAAGCCCAGGGAAGATGTGACGGGGAAGGGGCATTGTTACATATGGAATGTCCCTCCGGGATCCGAAAGGGTATGTGAGGACTCTGAGAATGAGGTCATAGCGGCGGGAGAGACCAGATCCTTCGAGGAGCCGGTGAAGACATCCAAGGGTATGAGGCAGTTTACCACGTTCAAGGCTCCCATATATGACGAATTCGGGGGTGTCAGGGGGACAGCGGGCATAGGTCAGGACGTGACGGGCTTTGAAAACATGGGGATAGAGTTTTCCATCCTCCTGGAGAACATCCCCTTCCCGCTCATCATATGTGACACAAACTGGAACCTGGTCCGCATGAACCAGACCTTCCGCAGGTTTTTTGATATAGATACGCAAAAGCAGGTATCTTTCGTATACAAGGAATGGAAGAAGGAGGCCATGAGCCCCATTTCCCCGGAGATGACCAATGAAGCCAGAGGACTGTTCACCCAGGAATTCACCTATGTGAATGAGGCGGGGCAAACGCACGTGTTCATCGTGCATGAGCAGGACGTTCATGACTATTTCGACAACATCACCGGGTATTTTTGCATTTTCAGGGACATCACGAAGGAGAGGGAGTTCGAAAAGCAGATCATAGAGACCGCAAACACCGATGCCCTCACCGGGCTTTACAACAGGCGCTATTTCTACGACTACATCGGCAGAAACAAAGACAGCTACATGACCCTCGTCTATCTGGACTTGGACCACTTCAAGGAGGTAAATGACAGATATGGACACGACAGGGGCGACGATGTGCTGATAAAGTCCGCCCGGCTTATCGAAACAGAATTCAAGAACGGCATCACCGCGCGCCTTGGAGGCGATGAGTTTGCCGTCATCCTGCGGGATACCATAAACGAGAAAACAGTTAAGGAACGCATAGCCGACCTCGAAGAAAAGATTCCTACCATATTCAGGGCCACAGACTTTTCCATAGGCATCAGCGCCGGCTATGCCGTAAAGGATTCGGGTGACGTGGACATAGAGACCTTTGTGCAGCGTGCCGACCAGGCGATGTATGAGATAAAGAAAAAGCATCATGGGGAAGTGAAAAACACTAGGGGAAAGTAAAAATAAAAAGCAGTAAGGTGAATAAAAAGAACTTGACAAATGAAAGATTCGTGTGTATAATATCATGGCGTTTTTGGAAAGAAGCAGCTTATGACAGCACCCCACAAGCCCCGGGGGAGCTTTTTCATACAATATTGATCAAATAAGGATTTAACCATTAGGAGGAACTATGAATAACAGGACTTTATCCGCTACTCCTGCTGACATCGACAGGAAATGGTACGTAGTGGACGCAGAGGGTAAGACCCTTGGCAGGATCAGCACTGAGATCGCCAGGATATTGAGGGGCAAGCACAAGCCCATCTACACGCCGAATCTTGATACAGGAGACTACGTGATAGTAGTAAACGCAGAGAAGGTAAAGGTCACGGGCAAGAAGCTGGACCAGAAGAAATATTACCACCACTCCGGATATGTGGGAGGCCTCAAGGAGACTTCGCTGCGCAGGATGTATGAGACCCACCCGGAGAGGATAATAGAGCATGCCGTAAAGGGTATGCTTCCCAAGGGACCTTTGGGAAGGCAGATGTACAGGAAGCTTTTCGTATATGCCGGACCCGAGCACAAGCACCAGGCGCAAAAGCCCGAGGCTTTGGATATCTGATGAAAGGAGGTAAGAGATAATGGCAGATTCATATTATGGAACAGGCAGAAGGAAGACTTCCGTGGCCAGGGTGTACCTTACCCCCGGATCGGGAAAGATTACGATAAACAAGAGGGACATAGATGACTATCTGGGCCTCGAGACACTGAAGGTTATCGTGCGTCAGCCCCTAGTGGAGACAGATACGGACGGAAAGTTTGACGTGAAGGTCAACGTATCCGGCGGAGGCTTCACGGGTCAGGCGGGAGCCATCAGGCATGGTATCGCCAGGGCTCTTCTCGAGGTGGATCAGGAGTACAGGCCCATCCTCAAGAAGGCAGGGTTCCTTACACGTGACCCGAGGATGAAGGAGAGGAAGAAGTACGGACTCAAAGGGGCGCGCCGCGCACCGCAGTTCTCCAAGAGATAATACACAGGGAACTATAGAACAATATATTCTGCAGTTCCCGGTGCTACAAACGGACGATTATTAACGATACATTTAATATTATGTGGAAAAAAATCCAACAACGGAGGGTAAAAGGGTGGTCTTTTGTTTCGAGACTCACCCTTTCCGTGTTTTTTATAGCTTTTTATCTGTCATGGTTTTTCAGGGTAGAGGGCAGGGAGGTGTCTTACTATCATGTGCTGCACACCCCTTTGGATGATATGATACCATTCCTTCCCATATTTGTGATACCCTATATCTCGTGGTTTTTCTATATGCTGGTGGTCATAGGGATGTTCGGTCTCTTTGATAAGGACGGATGGGAGTTTTTCAGGATGGCACTTTCCCAGGTGTCCATGTGCGTCATTTTCCTTTTGATATCCATTCACTATCCCAATGCACAGGATCTTAGGCCGGATACACTGCCGCAGGGGATACTGGGAGATATTATATTGAGATTATATAAAGTAGACACACCCACGGATGTGCTGCCCTCGATACATGTGTTCAATTCCCTGGTCTGTTCGACGGCCACCTGGAAGAGCAAGATCTTCTTTAAGGAAAAGAAGGATCTGTGGATGAAGGTGATCATAGTGATCTGGGGATGGCTCATCATTCTTTCGACCATGTTCCTAAAGCAGCACTCCACGATAGACGTGGGGGCGGCGTTTCTGGCATTTGGGGTGTACTATGTGTTGTGGATAACAGCTGATAAGTTAAAGGAAAAATATGCCGGGATGGTGAACAAGAAGTAAGACAC
>CAJOPH010000081.1 GCA_905236805.1 uncultured Eubacterium sp.
ATTATTTTAGGAGGAAAAATGAGGGCAGGTATATTATTGGCAGACGGTGTGGAAGAGGTAGAGGCCATTACCGTGATAGATGTCTTAAGGCGCGCACAGATAGAGGTCATTACCATTTCCATAAAGGATACGAAAAAGATTCACGGGGCGCATGATGTATATATCGGTGCGGATGCTAAGTTTGAAGACGTACAATTCGGGGGAATGAATATGATCATCCTTCCGGGGGGAGGCAAGGGTACCGAAAACCTTAAAAATGACGACAGGGTCATAGCCAAGGTCAAAGAATTTTACGAAACCGGAAAATACGTTGCGGCTATCTGCGCCGCTCCCACGGTGCTGGCAAAGGCGGGGATCCTTGATGGAAAAAAAGCCACCTGTTACCCGGGCTGTGAAGCCGAATTTGACGCAAAGGTAAAGCATACCGGTCAAAGGGTGGTGACAGACGGAAAGATCATCACGGGATTGGCTCCGGGGGCAGCGATGGAGTTTGCGCTAAAGCTCGTGGAAGAGCTGTGCGGCATAGGTATACAATCACAGGTAAAAAAGGAGATGTGCGCATAAGGTTCCATATATTGAGGCAGGGGGCTGTAAACAGTAAAGTATCACCATATATATATTTTATTACTCCGGAGGTGCTTAGATGGCGAAGCGAGATGATATCCACAAAATCCTTATCATAGGGTCGGGACCCATAGTCATAGGACAGGCCTGCGAATTTGATTATTCAGGCACGCAGGCGGTGAAGGCCCTTTCCTCATTGGGGTATGAGACCGTTTTGGTAAATTCCAATCCTGCCACCATCATGACAGACCCTGAGATGGCAGATGTGACCTATATCGAACCTTTGAACGCAAAAAGGCTGGAAGAGATAATTAAAAAGGAGCGCCCAGATGCCCTTCTTCCTAACCTGGGCGGTCAGTCGGGCCTAAACCTTTGCGCCGAGCTTTCCAGGAAAGGGATTTTGGAAAAATACGGGGTGCAGATAATAGGAGTCTCCGCGGATGCGATAGAGAGGGGCGAGGATAGGATAGAGTTCAAAAAGACCATGAATGCCCTCGGGATTGAAATGGCCAAAAGCAAGGTTTCCTACAGCGTGGAGGAGGCCATGGAGATAGCGGAAGATCTTGGCTATCCTGTGGTGCTAAGACCCGCATACACCATGGGCGGAGCCGGAGGGGGACTGGTCTACAATAAAGAAGAGCTAAAGACGGTCTGCCAGAGGGGACTTTCCGCATCCCTGGTTCACCAGGTCCTTGTTGAGGAGTCCGTGATGGGCTGGGAGGAGCTCGAGCTCGAGGTGGTAAGGGATAAGGACAACAATATTATCACCGTATGCTTTATAGAAAATGTAGATCCCATGGGGGTTCACACGGGGGATTCCTTCTGCACGGCTCCAATGCTTACCATTTCGGAAAGCCTCCAGAAAAGGCTTGAGGAGTATGCATACAAAATAGTAGAGCACATAGGGGTGATAGGCGGGACGAATGTACAGTTTGCCCACGACCCGGTATCTGACAGGGTGATAGTCATAGAGATAAACCCAAGGACATCGCGTTCATCCGCCCTGGCATCAAAGGCTACGGGCTTCCCCATAGCCTTAGTTTCGGCAAAGCTTGCCTGCGGTCTTACATTAAAAGACCTTCCATGCGGTAAATACGGCACCTTGGACAAATACCGCCCGGGAGGGGATTATGTGGTGGTCAAATTCGCAAGGTGGGCCTTTGAGAAGTTCAAGGGAGCAAATGACATCTTAGGAACCCAGATGAGGGCGGTAGGAGAGGTCATGAGCATCGGCAAAAACTACAAAGAAGCCCTGCAAAAGGCCATAAGATCTTTGGAAAAAGGTAGATACGGATTAGGACACATAAAAGAATTTGAAGCTCTTTCCTTAGGGGAGCTTAAAAGGCGTCTTTTGACCCCCTCATCCGAAAGGCATTTCCTTATGTATGAGGCATTGAAAAAGGGCGTACCGGTAGAGGAAATAAATGAAATAACCTCAGTAAAAAAATACTTTATAGAGCAGATGAAAGAGCTTTGTGACGAAGAAAAGGTTCTGGAAGGCTTTAAGGGATCCTTACCTTCAGATGAGCAGCTCATAAAGGCAAAAAAGGACGGTTTTTCAGACAGGTATCTGTCGGAAATATTGGAAATAAAGGAAGAGGATGTAAGAAGCAGGAGATTGGAGCTTGGCATTGAGGAGGGCTTTGACTTTGTACATGTGGTGGGGACAAAGGATTCTTCGTACTATTACTCTACCTACAATGGCGAAGATAAAACACAAACAAATGACACGGTTCCCAAGGTCATGATCCTGGGAGGAGGTCCCAACAGGATAGGGCAGGGAATAGAGTTTGACTATTGCTGTGTCCATGCGGCAAAGTCCCTGAAAAAGCAGGGAATCTCCACCATCATGGTAAACTGCAACCCTGAGACGGTATCCACCGACTATGACACATCGGACAAGCTTTATTTTGAGCCATTGACCTTGGAGGATGTGCTTAGCATTTACGCAAAGGAAAAACCCAAAGGGATAATAGCCCAGTTTGGTGGGCAGACCCCCTTAAACCTATCATCGGACCTTGAAAAATACGGGGCTAAGATCCTGGGGACTCCCCCCCGTGTCATAGACCTTGCGGAAGACAGGGATCATTTCAGGGAAATGATGGATAAGCTTTCCATCCCGATGCCTGAGTCGGGAATGGCTTCCACCGTGGATGAGGCTCTTGAGATAGCGGGAAAAATAGGCTATCCATTGATGGTCCGCCCCTCATATGTGCTGGGAGGCCGCGGCATGGAGGTGGTCTATGATGATGAGGATATGGAGTCCTACATGAGGGCGGCCAAAGGCGTAACCCCCGACAGACCCATCCTGATAGACAGGTTCCTAAGGCACGCCTTGGAGTGCGAGGCAGACGCCATATCTGACGGAGATAAGGTCTTTGTTCCCTCCGTGATGGAGCATATAGAGCTTGCGGGCGTACATTCCGGGGACTCAGCCTGCATCATTCCTCCCAAGAACATATCAAAAGAGAACATCCTGGTGATAGAGGATTATACCAAACGCATAGCCGGTGAAATGGGCGTAAAGGGTCTTATGAACATGCAGTATGCGATAGAGGATGGCACGGTTTATGTCCTTGAGGCAAATCCCAGGGCATCAAGGACAGTACCTTTGGTATCGAAGGTATGCGGGATATCCATGGTGCCTTTGGCTACAGAGATATTAACCATGGAGATCACCGGACAAAATAGTCCGCTGGATAGCCTCAAAAGGAAACAGATTCCCTATTACGGCGTAAAGGAAGCGGTATTTCCGTTTTCAATGTTCCAGGAGGTAGACCCTGTGCTTGGACCTGAGATGAGATCTACCGGAGAGGTCCTGGGGATGGCGGAAACCTTCGGTGAGGCCTTTTTCAAGGCCCAGGAAGCCGCGGGAGGCAAGCTTCCCCTTGAAGGAAATGTTCTCATATCCGTTAACGACAAGGACAAGGAAGAAGCGCTTTTGGTCGCGGGGATGTTTGCCAAGGCGGGATTTAAGATATATTCCACGAAGTCTACCGCAAGGGTGCTTAAGGAAAATGGCATAGATGCCCTCGAAGTAAAAAAGCTCCATGAGGGACGCCCCAACATAGTAGACATGTGCACGAATGGAGAGCTTGATATCATCGTCAATACCCCTGCGGACAAAAACGAGATCCATGACGACAGCTACCTTAGGAAATCTGCCATAAAGAACAAGATACCCTATATGACCACCATGGCGGCGGCAAAGGCCGCGTCAGAGGGTATACTTGCCGTCAAAGGGGGCGAAAGAAAAGAAACCATGTCCCTTCAGGAATGGCATGGAAGGATACGGGAGGTTACACACACAAAAATCATTTGATTCAAATGGGATTTTGTGGTATAATGAAAAATACTGTGTGTCTGCCTGTTTTGTCAAGGCGGACATAGACCCATTTCAAGGAGGATATTTTACCGATGAGCGTAGCAGTGGAGAAGCTGGAACACAACATGGCAAAGCTTACCATAGAGGTGCCGGCTGATGAATTTGAGTCAGCCATGAAGAAGTCCTACAACAGGCAGAAAAAAAAGATTAGCCTTCCAGGCTTTAGAAAGGGAAAGGTTCCGTATGCGATGGTGCTTAGGATGTACGGACCGGAGGTCTTCTATGATGACGCCGCAAACTACATCATAAGGGAAGAATATCCCAAGGCCGCAGACGAGTGCGGTGAAGTCATAACGTCCGTTCCCGAGATAGACGTAGAGCAGATAGAAAAGGGATCCCCATTTATTTTCACGGCCACCGTGGCCTTAAAGCCTGACGTTGAGGTAGGAGATTATATCGGCGTGGATGTCTATAGGAGCGATGACTCCGTGACAGACGAAGAGGTGGAAGAGAGAATCAGGGAGGAACAAAAAAACAACGGCCGCCTGGTTCCCGTTGAGAGACAGGCAAAGATCGGGGACACCGTTGATATAGACTTTGAAGGTTACATGGACGGCGAGCTCTTTGACGGTGGGGCATCCGAAGGCTATACGTTAGAGCTGGGAAGCCACAGCTTCGTTGACACCTTTGAGGATCAGATAGCAGGGCATAGCGCGGGGGATGAGTTTGAAGTGAATGTTACCTTCCCGCATACATACCAGTCAGAAGACCTTGCCGGAAAGCCTGCATTGTTCAAGGTTAAGTTAAACGGTGTCAGGGAGAGGGAGTACCCTGAACTGGATGATGAATTTGCCATGGATGTATCTGAGTACGACACCATGGATGAATACAGGAAGCACCTCAAAGAAGAAATGGAAGAAAAGAAGGCCGAACAGTCTAGGATAAGGAAAGAGACGCAGGCCCTTGAATATATCTGCGAACACAGTGAGGCAGACATACCCGAAGCCATGGTCGAAACCCAGGTGGAGGATATGTTCCGTGAAATGCAGTACAACCTCGCCCAGAGCGGCATTACGATGGATATGTACTACCAGTATACGGGAACCACGATGGAGGGGCTTAGGGAGCAGTGCAGGGAGCAGGCAAATACCCAGATTATTCAGAGCCTTGTCATAGAAAAGATAGCCGACAAAGAAGGCATAGAGGTGTCCGATGAGGACATGGAAGAAGAATATGGGAAGCTTGCAGAGACCTTTGGCCAGACGGCAGATGAAATAAAAAAATCACTGCCCGAAAGGGAGCTTAACCGTATGAAGGATGAGAGACGCTTCAGGAAGGCCATGGACTTTGTATTGGAAAAGGCCAATGAAATAGATCCTCCCGAGGGTGAGGATGGGGAAAATCAAGAGTGATTCATTTGGATTACCGTTTACCATAACAACATTGTTTAGCGGGGTAAATGATTATGAGCAGCATGCCATATGTCATAGAGCAAAACAGCCGGGGGGAGAGGTCATATGATATTTTCTCCAGGCTTCTTAAGGAAAGGATAATATTTTTGGGTGAAGAGGTGAATGAGACCACGGCCGCCCTGGTAGTGGCGCAGCTCCTTTATCTGGAATCGGAAGATCCTGCCAAGGATATACATCTCTACATCAATTCACCGGGAGGCATGGTTTCCGCCGGATTTGCCATCTACGATACCATGAACTACATAAAGTGCGATGTGTCTACCACCTGCGTGGGGCTTGCAGCCAGCATGGGAGCCTTCCTTTTGGCCGGAGGCGCCAAGGGAAAGAGGTTTGCCCTTCCCAACGCGGAAATCATGATACACCAGCCATCGGGCGGAGCCAAGGGGCAGGCCACGGACATCCAGATAGTGGCAGAGAACATACTTCGCACGAAAAAAAGGCTGAATCAGATATTGGCGGAAAATACGGGTCAGCCCTTGGAGAAGATAGCGGAAGATACCGAAAGGGATAATTACATGAGCGCTGAGGAAGCGGTAGAATATGGCATTATCGACAGCGTGGTCAGGAAGAGGGAATCATGATAGGAAAATTTGATGATTATGAACCGAGATGTTCTTTTTGCGGAAAGCTGGAAAGACAGGTTAAAAAGCTCATTTCAGCCGCAAACGGCATGTGCATCTGTGATGAGTGCGTAGACGCCTGCCAGGATCTGATCTATGACGAATATGCCAAAGATGAAGAAACCTCCAGGAGCGAGCTTAAGATCAATCTCCTAAAGCCCAAGGAAATAAAGGCGTTTCTTGATGACTATGTGATAGGCCAGGATGATGCGAAAAAGGTTCTTTCCGTAGCGGTCTACAATCACTACAAGAGGGTGCTTGCTCCCAACGACCTGGATGTGGAGCTTCAAAAGAGCAATATACTGATGCTCGGTCCTACAGGATCGGGAAAGACCCTCCTTGCGCAGACTTTGGCAAGGGTGCTGGGCGTTCCTTTTGCCATAGCTGATGCCACGGCCCTCACCGAGGCGGGCTATGTCGGAGAGGACGTGGAAAACATCCTCCTTAAGCTCATCCAGGCCGCAGAATATGATATAGATAAGGCCGAGGTGGGCATCATCTATATCGATGAGATAGACAAGATCACCAGGAAGGGCGAGAATGTGTCAATAACGAGGGACGTTTCGGGAGAGGGCGTACAGCAGGCTCTTTTGAAGATACTGGAGGGGACGGTGGCTTCGGTGCCTCCACAGGGAGGAAGGAAGCATCCCCAGCAGGATCTGATACAGATAGACACGACTAACATACTGTTTATCTGCGGTGGGGCTTTCGAGGGATTGGACAAGATCATCGAAACCAGGATGGATGAAAAATCAATCGGCTTCAATGCCCAGATAGCTGATAAGAGGGAGAAAGATCTGGGGAGGCTTTTAAGGAATGTCCTTCCGGAGGATTTTGTCAAATTCGGAATGATTCCGGAATTTATCGGAAGGGTGCCTGTCACCGTGGCGTTGGACGAGCTTGACAAAGAGACCCTCGTAAGGATACTGAAAGAGCCCAAGAACTCACTTGTCAGGCAGTACACCGCACTGTTCGAGATGGATGAGGTATCCATAGGCTTTGAGGATGCGGCTTTGGATGAGATAGCAGAGCTTGCATTAAAGAGAAAGACAGGGGCCAGAGGGCTACGTGCCATCATGGAAAATATCATGATGGATCTGATGTACGAGGTACCCTCCAACGAATCCATCGGCTCATGTCTTATCACGAAGGAGTCCGTGGTTTCCGAGAAGACCAGGCCCATGATAGAATACAAACCGCTCTCTGCGTGACGGAGGACTTATTATGACACAAACTGTTAGCACGTATCCGGCGGTAGCGTTGTCCGGGATAACCATCTTTCCGGGTACCGTGGCACATTTCGATGTGGTGCGCGACAGGTACCTTAAGGCTATAGAAGATGCAATGAAGGGTGGGCAGGAAATATTCATTGTCACCAGGAGGAGATTTTCGGGCAGTGAACCATCCCGGGAGGACCTCTGTGATGTGGGGGTTTTGGCTAAGATAAGGCAGCTCATACGCATACATGGCCAGGGAGTAAGGGTATTGGCCGAGGCCACCCATAGAGCTTACCTTACGGAATATGATACACAGGGGAAGATGGATGTGGCGGCCATCTCCCCGATCTTTGATGATGATGAGATAGATGGAAACAGGCAGATGGCCCTGATAGAAGCCCTTTCCTTAGCAGCCCAGAGGTTTGAGGCCGCATCGGGGAGGGATTTTTCTATTTTTCAGAGGGAATTTGGGGCCATCCGTGATCCCAGGCGTTTCATCTATGCCGCCGTGAATTACTTTCCACTGTATTACGAAAAGAAGCAGGAGATCCTTGAGGCTTTGACCTTGGAAGATGCTTATGAGCGCCTGCTTCTTATCCTTTACAATGAAATAGAAATAAAGGGCATCCGTTCTGATTTCGAAAATAAAGTAAAAGAAAAAGTAGACAAGACCCAGAGAGACTATATACTAAGGGAGCAGCTCCGTGTGATCCATGAGGAGTTGGGGGATTCCGACGCGGAAACCGAGGCGGATGAATTCAGGAATGAGCTTGAAAAAATAAATGCCTCTCCCGGGGTAAAAGAAAAAATAAAAAAAGAAATAGACAGGTATGCCATCCTCCATCCCCAGTCCTCGGAAAATTCTGTTTCCAGGGGATATATAGAGACACTTTTGGGGATACCCTGGGAGGATATGTCTGAGGACAATACCGACCTTAAGAATGTCAAGGAAGTGCTTGATAAAGACCATTACGGCATGGATAAGGTAAAGGAAAGAATCCTGGAATTTCTTGCCGTCCGCATCCTCACCCAAAAGGGTGATGCGCCCATCGTCTGCCTGGTGGGGCCTCCGGGAACAGGAAAGACATCCATAGCCCATTCCGTGGCAAATGCCCTGGAAAAGGAATTCATAAGGATTCATCTTGGGGGAGTACGGGATGAGGCGGAGATAAGGGGGCATAGAAGGACTTATGTGGGAGCCATGCCCGGAAGGATAGTAAAGGGACTTCTTTCAGCCAAGGTAAAAAATCCTTTGATGCTTTTGGATGAGGTGGATAAGGTCTCCAATGATTACAAGGGGGATACTTTTTCCGCATTGCTGGAGGTATTGGATCCCGACCAGAATAATGCTTTCCAGGATCATTACGTGGAGATTCCCGTGGATCTTTCGGAGGTGCTTTTCATAGCCACGGCAAACACCGTAGATACGATACCCCGTCCCCTGCTTGACAGGATGGAGGTCATAGAAGTATCAAGCTATACCGAAAATGAAAAGCTTCATATAGCCAGGGAACATCTGATAGACAAGCAGTTCAAGAAAAACGGACTTCTAAAGAAACAGCTTTCCATAGGGAAGAGACCCCTGGAAAAAATAATCAGGAACTATACCAGGGAAGCCGGTGTCAGAAACCTGGAAAGAAGGATAGGGGAGATTTGCCGCAAGGCCGCAAGGAAGATCTTAGAAGATGAGGAATCCTCCATAAAGATTACCACGGACAATCTCGAGGAATTTCTGGGAAAGGAAAAATATCGGAACAAGAAAAAAGGCAGAAAGAACGAGATAGGTATCACCCGGGGACTGGCATGGACGCAGGTAGGTGGAGAGACCTTAGTCATAGAGGTAAATGTGATGCCGGGGAAGGGCGAGGTAGTCACCACCGGTCAATTGGGCGACGTGATGAAGGAGTCGGCAAAAGCCTCCGTGTCATATATCAGGTCGATCATAGACAGATACAAGATTGACAAAGAGTTCTTCAAGGAAAACGATATCCACATCCATATACCGGAAGGGGCGGTTCCAAAGGATGGTCCATCGGCCGGCATTACCATGGCTACCGCCATCCTTTCCGCGATAGCTAAGATCCCGGTAAGGCATGATGTTACCATGACGGGCGAGGTGACCCTAAGGGGGAGGGTTCTTCCCATAGGGGGCCTGAAGGAAAAGCTTCTTGCCGCCAAAAGGGCAGGCATGAAAAAGGTGCTTGTTCCGGAAGACAACAGGCCGGACGTGGAAGAGATTTCCGGGGAGATCACGGACGGTCTTGAGATAGTGTTTGTCACATCCATGGAAGAGGTGCTTGACGAAGCTTTGGTAAAATGATTGGTGAGATGAAGATAAAATCAGCTGAACTTGAGACGGTCTGTGGGGTGAGCAGCAATCTTCCCGGGACAGATCTGCCGGAGATAGCATTTTGCGGAAGATCCAATGTGGGGAAGTCTTCATTGATAAACACCCTTTTGAACAGAAAGGCTCTGGCAAGGACATCATCGTCCCCGGGAAAGACCCAGACGATTAATTATTACAATATCAATAAACAGCTATACTTCGTGGATCTCCCCGGATACGGTTATGCCAAGGTATCCAAAAAGGAAAGAGAAGCCTGGGGTAACATGATAGAAAATTACCTTACGAAGTCAATGAATTTAAAGAGCATTTTTATTTTGGTGGATATAAGGCACGATCCTCCCGAAAATGACAGGCAGATGGTGGAGTGGGTAAGGTATCAGGGAAGGGAACCCGTGATAATAGCCACAAAGAAAGATAAAATAAAAAAATCCC
The DNA here is from genome assembly GCA_905236805.1 of uncultured Eubacterium sp. GTDB lineage: Bacteria > Bacillota > Clostridia > Lachnospirales > Lachnospiraceae > RUG14243. The sequence goes on from CAJOPH010000081.1 coordinate 9,978, forward strand.
AGCTTCAGAAAAATCTAAATGCAATAAAAAAAGGGTTAGACTTAAAAGATGGGGGCAGGATATTTCCATTTTCTTCCGTCACGAAGGAAGGAAGGGATGATATCATGGGATATATATCCTCACTCATCGATGAGGGATGATGATACAGGCTCTGGAACTAAGGAGTATTAGAATATATGGTTAAAGACACTATGATGGAACTGGACAAGGCTCTTGATGAGTCTTTGGACATGCTGGTCAAATACTGTATGTCCTCCAGTGAAATAGACAGGAAACTGTATTATGAATATGATGTAAAAAGGGGCTTGAGGGATGCCAACGGAAAAGGCGTGCTTACGGGTCTTACGGAGGTTTCAGACATTACTTCCAGCGTATACGAGAACGGTGTCCAGGTTCCTTCCGACGGGAAGCTTTATTATTATGGATATGACGTGGAAGACCTCCTTGCGGGAAGAACAGAGCTCTACCGTTTTGAAGAGGTGACCTATCTTCTTTTGTTTGGGCAGCTCCCCACAAAAAACCAACTCGATGCCTTCATCGATATCATCACCGATATCCAGGAGCTTTCGGGGCAGTTCGTAAGGGACGTGATAATGAAGTCCCCAAGCGAAAACATAATGAATTCGCTTCAAAAGAGTATAATAACGCTGTATTCTTTTGATCCCTCCCCGGAGGATATTTCCATAAGAAATGTCCTTCGCCAGTCGTTGCAGATGATAGCGAAGATGCCCCTTATATCCGTATATGCCTATCATGCATATCAGCATTTTGAGATGGGAGGGAGCCTCCTTATAAGGAATCCCGATCCAAAGCTTTGCACTGCCGAAAATATATTAAGGCTCCTTAGACCGGACGGTAAATATACCGAACTGGAAGCCCAGGCTTTGGATATTGCGCTGGTCCTTCATGCGGAGCATGGAGGCGGAAACAATTCCACCTTCACCACCCATGTGGTGACATCATCCAGGACGGATACATATTCTGCCATTGCGGCCGCAATAGCATCGCTTAAAGGTCCCCGTCACGGTGGTGCGAACCTCAAGGTGCTTCAGATGTTTGAATGCATCAAAAAGAACGTAAAAGACTGGGAGGATGAGGACAGGATAAGGGATTACCTCCAAAAGATAATGGACAAGAAAGAGTTCGACCATACGGGACTTATCTATGGTATGGGGCATGCCGTTTATACATTGTCTGACCCCAGGGAAGTGGTGCTTAAAAGATATGCCAAAAAGCTTGCCGATGAAAACGGGCTCGATGAGGAATTTAAGCTCTATGACAGGGTGGAAAAAATAGCGGCAAAAATGCTTACGGAGAACAGGCACCTCTTCAAGCCGATATGTGCAAATGTGGATTTTTACAGTGGATTTTTGTATTCAATGCTGGGTATCCCGGAGCAGCTTTTTACCCCCATTTTTGCAATATCGAGGATTTCGGGATGGAGCGCCCATAGGCTGGAAGAGCTGGTAAACAACGGAAAGATCATACGTCCCGCATATAAATACGTGGGGCTTCATCATGACTATATTCCCATAGGGGAAAGAAAGTCTGTCATAAAGAAATAGGAAAAAGAAATAAGAGAAAGAAACAGGAGGAAGGAAGGATGGCTAAGGGAAACTGGACTATGGGAAAGGGAGGAAGCACGGGCGTTCCCAAAAAGGAAAGGTCTGTCCGCTTTACCTACAAGGTCTCTGTCGTTGCCCTCATTCTGGTGACCATTGAATTCATTGTGATGGTATGCTTGGGAAATGTTTCACTTGCGGACTACTGTCTTTTGGCGGCCGGGATTTTTTCTTTTTCCGTGATGAAATTTCTCTGGGAAAGGGAAAAAAAGGAAAAAATGGTGGATTGATGCATGAGGACTCTGATAACGCTTTTGTTCATCCTTGTTTTTTTCGTGGTATCTTTGATAATGTTCCCTTTTTTTTGGATATATTCAAAGATAAATAAGAAAAAAAAGGACATGTTGTGCCTTAGGATAGTGCAGTGGGCATTTAAGGTGGTTTTGTTTATTGCAGGCACGGACCTTGTCATCGAAGGTGAGGAAAACATCCCCGAAAAGGGTCCCGTTTTGTTTGTGGGAAATCACAGAAGTTATTTTGATATAGTGATTTCTTATTCGCTCGTTAAGGATTTAACAGGCTTTATATCAAAAGAGTCCGTGATGAAGGTTCCCGTGCTTGGGATGTGGATGAGGAGGCTCTACTGCCTCCCCATAAACAGGGAAAATACCCGGGAAGCCTTAAAGACCATCCTAAAAGCGATAGAGTATATGAAAAACGGGATTTCCATCTTCATATATCCGGAAGGGACAAGGAACCGTCATCCCGGTGAGCTTTTGAATTTTAAGGAAGGAAGCCTAAAGCCTGCGGAAAAAACCGGGGCCAATGTAGTACCCGTCACCACGATAAATACCGAGGAAATATTTGAAAACCATTTACCGTGGATAAGAAAAACGAAGGTAAAGGTAATATTTGGCACCCCTATTGAAACATCCTCTTTGGAAAAGGAGGAAAAAAAGCACCTTGGCGCAAAGATGCAGGAGATCATACAAAACGAAGTGTCAAAAAACGCTGCATTATGATGGGTTTTCCAAAGGTTTTTTGACAGTGAAAGGTTCGTGTTTTTCTATGACCAGAGGGAGAGATTCTTTGTTGCCTTCATAGCTGAAAAATTCCCTTGGGGAGATTTTAAGGTATGCGCAGATATCGAAGAAGGCACTCATTGATGGGAAAGTCTTACCGCTTTCTATCCTGTTTATATAACTTTCATTTTGGTTTAGCCCTAAGGACATCTCCCTGGCGGAGATGTCCTTTTTCTGCCTTAGGTTTCTTAACCTTATCTTGAAATATTCTTTGTGGTCTGTTACGAACGTTAATTGATCCATGGTTATCTGCCTCTGACGGGGGATATTGTGAGCTGCCGGGTAAATATTATACATCATTCTTTGTAAAAACTCAATAATGATATGGAATTCATTCTTTACCGGCATGGCTTTTTATGGTATAATTGACGTAATTATTTTCTTACTTTTCTCTTTACAGTTCCTAAGGAGGATTGACCATGGGGTTTATCAAGGGCAGCACGATATAGACCGACTGTGGGTACAAATTTGCCTATGAGCTTAAGGTGGGGGACTTTGATGATTGATACGGATTTCATTATTGCAGAATATGAGCAAAGGATAGGGGGATTTCATAAACCTCAGGTATTTTTTTGCCCGGGAAGGGTTAACCTTTTGGGAGACCACATAGATTATTTGGGAGGGCTCGTCCTTCCATGTGCCTTGGATTTAGGGATAATGGCGGTCGCTGAAAAAAGGGACGATGGAAAAATAAATATTTATTCAATGAATTTTCCCGAGGAAGGTGTGGTGGAATTAGAAAACTTAAGCAAAGAAAACCTTACATCGGAATATGCGGGACGGTCAGGATGGGCCTCATATCCATTGGGGATGATTCTTTCCATGAAGGAAAAAAAGGGTCTTTGCTTTACGGGAATAAACATTCTTTTTTATGGGAACCTTACTCCCGGGTCGGGTCTTTCTTCATCTGCGGCAATGGAGGTTTTG
>CAJOPH010000082.1 GCA_905236805.1 uncultured Eubacterium sp.
AAGGTCATAGAAGAGTTTATGGAGTACTGCAGCTGGCAGAAGGAATTTGACATATCTCCCGTCAATTACGAGGGAGCCAGGGTAAATTTTGAAAAGGACGGAAAAAAGGGCTGGATGCTCCTTAGGATGAGCCTCCATGACCCGCTCATGCCCTTCAATGTCGAAAGCTCCTCCGAGGGAGGGATAAGGTACCTGGTAAAGAAGATGCTGGCATTTTTCAGGCAGTGTGACTACCTGGATGTCTCCCCCCTGGAGGAATACGTAAATGAATGATGTTTTCCAACCGGTTTACGATATGTTAAGGTATGGCCTTTACACGGGGCTGGTGGCCGGTGATGAGGAAGGGTACGTGCTTGGCCTTATGCTTGATTTTCTGGGCATTGACACGGCCAAATGGGTTCGCCCCGACCGGTCGGTATTCGACATGGATGGGGACCTTGATGAATTTATTGCGGACGGGAGGTTTCTCAGGATTTCCTTAAAGGAGCTGTATGATTTCAAAAAAAAATCCCGCGGCATTTCCGGCATGGAGTCTGATTCAGGCTCCGGCATGGACTTTAGTGATTTTGAGTCAGGGTTCATGAATCTTTTGATCCCGCGCCCCCATGAGGTGAATGAGGCCTTTAGGTATTTTTACAAGTCCTCCCCCCGGGAAGCTACGGACTGGTTTTACCGTTTTTCCAAAAACACCGGGCAGGTAGACAGGATATACCTCGCCCAAAATGCCCCCGGGGAGGTGGAAGATACCGTAAGGATGGAGGCCGATCTTCCAAAGGAGCCTTTATTTTCACCCGGGCAAAGGCAGGCGGAAATAGATATAAACGCAAGGCCGTGGAAGCTTTCCTATCGAAAGACCCCTGCTATCAGGGAACATTTTGACCTTAGGCCTCCGGAAGGAGGGGACCAAAAGGGCGAAAGGTTTTATGATATTTTGGTGGATTTTGCGTTCAAGTTCCCCCATTATTTCATAGGGGCTATGGAGACCGGAGGCTGCATGAGGTATTTTGGGGGGCGCCTTGGAACATCCCTCGATAGGGCCAAGGCATCATGGTCTTTTTCCCATCCCGCATTTTCGGATGTTCATTTTTCCGTATGCAGCTATCCTTGTCCCGTGATCCGCATGGAGGGCTACAATCCTCCGTCCATGCAGCTGATGGCGGAACACATAAGGCTTTGCGCGAAGGAAAAGGGCTTTGCGGCGGCGGTCATCTTCAGGATTGTGGAAAAGACTTCCGTGATGGATGTGATTTTATTTAATGACGACTTTACATCTCCCGCATTTGACCCTGACACGGATGGGATGAAGGAGTTTGTGGATAAGATACTTAAGTGACGCGGCGGATCGGACTTGAATATAAAGCCGGCGGTGAATGGAAACGATCAGGATACGGAATCATAAGATTTTGTGTTTTGGGTTGAAATATTTTTCGGATTGTGAAATAATAGTGGATTATGGTCAAGAAATTAAAGGTCATGGATGTGGAGCTTAATCATTTTTCGCTCCGTGAATCATTCCTGATCATAGAAAAATACATGAAGGATTCCCATATGAGCACGGTCCGCCTGGTCACCATGGAACAGCTCGCCATGGCGGGCCAGGATGGTGACGTCAAGGAATCCCTTACGGACACCGACCTTTGCATCATTGAGGATGAGGCGATCCTTCAGGCGGCGGGCGCCTCCCCCGACCCCTTCGGTCAGGATGTGGACGCGCACAGGTTTTTTGAAGAGCTCCTAAGGAGGATGGTGGTCTTAAACAAGAGCGTCTATCTGGCAGGCTATGACCCTGACAAGGTATCTGCCTTCAAGGAATACCTTTCAAGGGAGTACAAACACCTGAACATCATAGGCTACGGGGTGGTAAGCGATGACTCACAGGAGAATGAAAACCTGATAAATGAGATAAACACGGTGCTTCCCGATGTGGTCTTGTCCATATTAAAGTCACCCGTGCAGGACAGGTTTTTAAACAGCCACAAGGACCAGATATACACAAAGGTATGGGTGGGCCTTGGCAGCGATGAAAGCTACGCCAAAAGCGACGGGTTCTTCAAGCGCATCTGGCGAAAAAAAATAGAAAGCAGGATCTTCCATTATCAGGTGGAGCGTTACAGGACGCAGAAGATGCGGGAGGAATCAAAGAGGGAAATGATGGAGAAAAACCGGATGGATCACAAGGATAAGGAGTCTTTCGATGATAAGCCTTGAGAATGTGACAAAGGTATATCCCGGCGGCACCACCGCCCTGGAGGGGGTTTCGTTTTCGGTGGAGGAGGGGGAATTTGTCTTCATAGTGGGAGATTCGGGCTCGGGAAAGTCCACCCTGGTCAGCCTCCTTTTGAAAGAGATAGAGCCTACGAGCGGGGAGATCTTCGTAAATGAAAGGCAGCTTTCCAGGATCAGGAAGAAGCAGATCCCTAAGTTCAGGCGGAATATCGGGGTGGTCTTTCAGGATTTCAGGCTTCTTTCGGACAGGTCCGTTTATGACAATATCGCCTTTGCCTTGAGGGTCGTGGGGGCATCCACCGGCACCATCAGGAGGAAGGTTCCCACCATACTTTCCATGGTGGGTCTGGCCGAAAAGTACAGATCCTTTCCCAATGAGCTCTCGGGAGGGGAGCAGCAGAGGGTGGGGATAGCCAGGGCACTCATAAACAAGCCCAAGATCATCCTGGCGGATGAGCCCACGGGAAACCTTGATGCGGGAAACGCCTGGGAGATCATGAAGCTTTTGGAGGAGATAAACCAAAACGGCACGACGGTCCTCGTCGTCACCCACAACCTTGAAATAGTCCATGCCATGAAAAAGAGGATCCTGACATTAAAGAAAGGGATCCTCATCAGCGATGAGCCGGGGGAATATTAAATCACATGTATATTTTAGGACAGGGAATAAAAAACATATGGCGCAACAAGCTCTTTTCCCTGGCATCGATAGCCACGATGGCAGCCTGCATATTCCTGTTCGGGATTATTTTTTCCCTTGTGATCAATTTCCAGGCGATGATAAGGGAAGCAGAATCGGGAGTGACCATCACGGTGTTTTTCGATGAGGGGATTACCGAGGATCAGATCACCACATTGGGAGAGACCATAGCGAAAAGGGCGGAAGTCTCCAAGATAAACTACGTATCCGCCGATGAAGCGCTGGAGCAGTACGTAGAAGAGTACATGGACGGCTCCGAGGAGGCCGCGGCGAACCTGGCCCAGGACAACCCCCTGGCAGATTCTGCGAATTTCGAGATCTACCTGAACGACATATCCATGCAGGGCGTCCTTGCGGATTACATAGAATCCCTGGACGGTGTGAGACAGGTAAACCAGTCCGTCGTTGCGGCGAATGTCCTTTCGGATTTTAACAATCTGGTGGGCTACATATCGTTTGCCATAATAGCCATCCTCATAGGCGTGGCCATCTTCCTCATCAACAACACCGTCACCCTGGGGATAGCGGTAAGGAGTGAGGAGATAGGCATCATGAAGCTCATAGGCGCCTCCGACATATTCATACGGGGACCATTCATGGTGGAGGGGATGCTCATAGGCCTCATAGGCTCCGTCATCCCGCTTTTCATCCTCTACCTTCTTTACACCAGGATAGTGACGTACATAGGAAACACCTTTGAATTTCTGGCGGATATTCTGGACTTTTTGCCGGCGGGACAGGTGTTTGTGGTGCTGGTTCCCGTGGCCTTGATACTGGGTGTGGGGATAGGCTTTTTGGGGAGCGTATTTACGATAAGGAAACATCTAAATGTATGATAATGACGATTTAACAAATTCACCTCCCAGGCTGAATGGAAAGGGACACACGGACGATGCCTTTGCGCACTCCCTGAGGATGACAAAGCTAAAAGGGGGACTGATAGGTTTCATTCTGGGTTTTTTTTTCTGCATCGTGGTAGCGGTGGCGGCTGTACTCATATTAAACGCGATATCTGTCGGAAAAATGGCTCTTACGGGAAGCAAAGAGCCGTCCCAAAGCAAAGCTTACGAATCTTCCGATGCCTCGGGAGACCTGGTGTCAAAGACCTCTCTTTCCGAGGTGCTTGATGAGGATTCTTTGGAGAAGGTAGAGCAGCTCATAGACCTTTTTAACGGCTACTATGCCAATGACATGTCGGTATCCGCCCTTCAGGAGGGGATCTACGAGGGCCTTGCCGATGGTCTCGGGGACAAATATTCCGAGTACTACACGGCGGAAGAATACGCCCAGCTGAAGGAGCAGACCGAAGGCGAGTATGCCGGCATAGGGGTCACGATGTCAAAGGAAAATGACACCGATAACTATGTCACCATAGGCTATGTCTATGAGGATACCCCCGCCGACAAGGAGGGCCTGAAGGCAAATGACAAGATCATCGCCGTGGAGGGGGAGGCCATAACGGCAGACCAGGACACCTCCGAGATAGCCGAAATGGTAAGGGGTGAGCCCGGCACGAAGGTTACCATCACGATCCAAAGGGGGGATGATGACCCCTTCGACGTGACCCTTACCAGGGCCAAGGTCGAGATAGATACCGTGGAAGGAAGCATAATAGACGATGATGAGTCCATAGGCTATGTACAGATATCACAGTTTTCCAACAATACGGCAGACCAGTTCGCGAAAGTGGTGGACGGCCTTGTGGATGATGGAGCCGAAAAGTTAATAATAGACTTAAGAAATAATGGCGGCGGCGTGGTCGACGCGTGCGCGGACATATTAGATTACCTGCTTCCCGAAGGGGTCACCGTATATACCATGGACAAGCAGGGAGAAAGGACAGACTATACCTCGGATGAAAAGACACAGCTTAACATCCCGATGGTGGTGCTGGTGAACGGAAATTCCGCCTCGGCGTCGGAGATATTCGCCGCGGCGATGATGGATTATGATTGGGCGACCCTGGTGGGGACTACCACCTACGGGAAGGGAGTCTACCAGTCGGTGATCAGCCTAAACGACGGGTCGGGATTAAAGATCACGGTGGGGAAATTTTACTCCCCCAAAGGAAATAATTTTAACGAGACGGGCATCACCCCGGATGTGGAGGTGGAATACGAAAACACATCGGGAGAGGATGCGGAGTATTCGATAGATACCGACAGCCAGATCCAAAAGGCCATTGAAGTCCTTGAGGATGAGTAGGGGATTGGTCCCCTCAGATAGCGACAGATACCAAACGGGAGGATAGAAAGATGGTAGAATTTGATCCATTCAGGCACAAATTACCGGAGTATACGGACGCACTCATAAAGGTCAGGGACTCCCTTTAACTTAGCGGCAAGAAAGGACAGAAAAATAGAGCTTCAAAGGGAGATGGAAGAGCCCTCCTTCTGGGATGACCCGGTCCTTGCCACCAAGAAGTCTTCCGAATTAAAGTCCATAGAGTCTGACGAAGAGCTCTGCGAGAGCCTCGAGGAGTCCTTGGACAACATAAAGACTTTGATAGAGATGGCGGAAGAGGCACAGGACCTCTCCCTTCTTCCCGAGGTGGAGCAGGAGGCTTCTGCCTTTGAGTCAAAGGTAGAGGCCGTGCAGATGAAAAAGCTCCTGTCCGGTGAGTACGACAGGGACAATGCCATTCTTTCCCTCCATGCGGGGGCGGGAGGCACGGAGGCCTGTGACTGGACGCAGATGCTCTTTAGGATGTATTCAAGGTATGCGGAGTCCCACGGGTATACGGTGACCGTCCTTGATTCTCTGGACGGGGACGAGGCCGGCATAAAGTCCATCACCTTTGAGGTGTCGGGCGAAAATGCATATGGTTACCTGAAGTCCGAGCACGGTGTCCACAGGCTGGTGCGCATATCCCCATTCAACGCCAATGGAAAGCGTCAGACTTCATTTGCCTCGTGCGACGTGATGCCTGATATCGAAGAGGATGTGGATGTGGAGATAAATGACGATGACCTGCGCATAGACACCTACAGATCGTCCGGGGCGGGCGGACAGCATATCAACAAGACATCCTCCGCCATAAGGATCACCCACCTTCCCACAGGGATAGTGGTGCAGTGCCAGAATGAGCGCTCCCAGCACATGAACAAGGACAAGGCCATGCAGATGCTAAAGGCCAGGCTCTATCTGCTCCAGCAGCAGGAAAACAAAGAAAAAGAAAGCCAGATAAGGGGCGATGTCACTGACAACGCCTTCGGGAGCCAGATAAGGTCCTATGTCCTTCAGCCATACAAGATGGTAAAGGACCTTCGCACGGACGAGGAAACCTCCAATGCGAACGCCGTTTTGGACGGTGACCTTGACAGATTCATCTTTGCGTATCTGAAGGATCAGGCAGGTCAGGATTAAGTCATTAAGTCACATACATAAAAAGAGAGAGGTATATTAGCGATGATAAACATAGCGGTATTGGGCTACGGCACCATAGGTTCGGGCGTGGTGGAAGTCGTAGAAAAAAACGCGTCGAGCATAGCGGAGCGTGCCGGGGACAGGATACAGGTAAAGTACATCCTGGACCTGAAGGATTTTCCGGAAGATCCCCATGCAGGCCTTATAGTGCATGACATAGACCAGATATTAAATGACGATGATATAAAGATCGTGGTAGAGACCATGGGTGGGACGGGCGCCGCCTATACCTTTGTGAAGGCCGCCCTGGAAAAAGGAAAGCATGTGGCCACATCGAACAAGGCTTTGGTGGCCAGGTACGGCGCGGAGCTTATGGATATCGCGAAAAAGGCGAACATCAACTTTCTGTTCGAGGCATCCGTGGGCGGCGGGATCCCCATCATACGCACGATAAACTCCTCACTTACCGCGGATGAGATAGAGGAGATTACGGGCATAATGAACGGCACCACGAACTATATCCTGACCAAGATGGATAATGAAGGAGCCCCCTTCGACGAGGTCCTTAAGGAGGCGCAGGAGCTGGGGTATGCCGAGGCAGATCCCACCGATGACGTGGAAGGGTATGACGCGTCGAGGAAGATAGCCATACTGACCTCCCTTGTCACGGGTCGCCACGTGGATTTTGAAGAGATCTACACGGAAGGGATAACCAAAATATCCCAGGCCGATATGAAGTATGCCGCGAAGCTTTGCCGCAGGGTGAAGCTCCTTGCCACCATGAAAAAGATCGAAGACGGGTACGTGGCGATGGTGGCCCCCTTCATGATCTCCGATGAACACCCCCTCTACAACGTGCACGATGTCTTTAACGCCATTTTCGTACACGGAAATGTTTTGGATGACGCCATGTTTTACGGAAGGGGGGCAGGAAAGCTTCCCACGGCATCGGCCGTCGTTGCGGACGTCGTAGACATAGCAAAGCACCTCCACAGGTCCATCCATATTTCCTGGAGCTCACACAAGATGGATCTTTTGGACCAGTCTAAGGCCGTATTCCGATACCTGGTGAGGGTGGATGATTCCACCGGGAAGGATGAGCTGAAGGACATCCTCGGCGAAGGGCAGATCGTCCTGGTAGATGGGATGCCGGGAGAATACGGGTATCTTACGGCCGAGCTTTCCGAAGGGGAGATGAACGAAAAATACGAAACGATCCCGGGCACGAAGGGAAGGCTTAGGTTGGCGTAGGGAAAGAAGGAGGGCGCCGGCTTTCCGGGAAGGCGCTGTAAATATTAAAGGAAGATTACACAAATGTTAAAGGTAAAAAAATTCGGCGGCAGTTCGGTCAGGGACAAGGAAAGGATATTCAATGTCGCCAGACGCTGCGTGGAGGACTACAGAGCGGGAGATGACGTGATCGTCGTGCTGTCCGCCATGGGTGATTCGACGGATGGGCTATTGGAAAAGGCAAGGGAGATAAACCCCGACGCGAAAAAAAGGGAGCTGGACATGCTCCTTGCCACGGGAGAGCAGGTTTCCGTGGCGCTCATGGCCATGGCCATAGATTCCCTGGGGGTTCCGTGTATTTCGCTAAATGCCTTTCAGGTAGCCATGCATACGACATCCACATACCAAAACGCCAGATTCAAGAGGATAGACGCAGAGCGTATCACGCACGAGCTGGACAATAGAAAGATAGTCATAGTCACGGGCTTTCAGGGCATAAATAAATACGATGACCTTACCACCCTGGGGCGCGGGGGATCAGATACCACGGCTGTGGCCATCGCGGCGGCCCTCCATGCCGATGAGTGCGAGATATTCACCGACGTGGACGGGGTATATACGGCAGATCCCAGGGTGTGCCCTTCCGCAAGGAAGCTAAAGGAGATCACCTACGATGAGATGCTCGAGATGGCTACCTTGGGAGCCAAGGTCCTTCACAACAGGTCGGTGGAGCTAGCCAAAAAATACGGTGTGGACCTGGTGGTGCGTTCGTCCTTGAACAGAAACGAGGGAACGGTGGTAAAGGAGGAAGTAAAAGTGGAAAGAATGCTCATAAGCGGTGTAACGTCCGACAAGAGCGCCGCGCGCATAGCCTTGATAGGCCTAAAGAACGAGCCCGGCATTGCCTTCAAGATATTTAATCTTCTTTCAAAAAAGAACATAAACGTAGATATCATAGTGCAGTCCATAGGAAGGGATGACACGAAGGATATCTCATTTACCGTAAATCAGTCAAACCTTAAGGAGGCCATGGAGCTTCTGGAGGAAAACAAGACAAAGCTCACGGCTCAGAGGGTAGAGGCGCAGGAGGGCGTGGCGAAGGTCTCCATAGTGGGGGCAGGCATGCAGACGAACGCGGGCGTTGCGGCGGGGATGTTTGAAGCCCTCTACGGCGTGGGCGTAAACATCCGCATGATATCCACATCAGACATCAGGATCACGGTCCTGGTGGATGAGGACAAGGCGGACAAGGCGGTAGCGGCGCTTCACGACAAATTCATTCCGGAGGAGTGATCTTAAAGATGCCGCAGGCGGGGCAAAGACCATGGAGATAGTTTTTGAAACCGATGGTCCCGAAAGGACCATGGAGATAGCCGAAGATATTGCCAAAGACCTAAAGAGTGGCTCTGTCATCACGCTCGATGGCGACCTTGGGGCGGGAAAGACGGTTTTTTCCAAGGGACTGGCGAAGGGTCTCGGGGTGAAGGAAATAGTGGACTCCCCCACCTTCACTGTCCTAAAGATATACGAATCCGGCAGGCTTCCCCTCTACCACTTCGATGTATACAGGATAGGAGATGCCGATGAGATGTATGACATAGGCTTTGAGGAATATCTGTATGGGGACGGGGTGAGCCTCATAGAATGGGCGGGCCTCATAGAGGATCTGATACCCGAAAACGCCATCAGGATAAATATCAAAAGAAATGATGAAAAAGGTCCCCTTTTCCGGAGGATGGTTATTACGAAATGAATATACTTGCCATAGAAAGCTCAGGCGTTACGGCGAGCGCAGCTTTCCTCGAAGATGACATCCTAAGGGGTGAGTTCCTGACAGATACGGCGGCCACTCATTCCCAGACCCTCCTTCCCATGCTGAAAGCCTTGAGGGATATGACGCAGTTTGACTTAAGGGACTTGTCGGCCATAGCCCTGGCCAAAGGCCCGGGGTCATTTACAGGCCTTAGGATAGGCGCGTCCATGGGAGAGGCTTTGTCCATGGTGTTCGATGTGCCGATCGTCCCCGTGCCCACCACCATGGGGATTGCGTTCAATCTTTCCACGCAGGAAGACAGGGTGGTATGCCCCCTCATGAATGCCAGAAGAAACCAGACCTATACGGCCGTTTATGCCTTTGACGAGGGAAAGATAAAGACCCTTGTCCCACAGACGGCGGTTCCCATAGAAGATATTATATCAAGGATTAATGATTTGGGCAGACCCGTTACCTTTCTGGGGGATGGAGTGGGAATCTTTGATGAGGCGATAAGGGACATGGCGAAGGTACCCGTGATGACCGCCCCCGCCCACCTTAGGAGGCAAAGGGCTTCTTCTTTCGCATACGCTGCCCTGCAGCTTTTGGAAGAAGGGGAGGGGATAACGGCGGATGACTTCAGGCTTGATTACATAAGGCTTCCCCAGGCCGTCAGGGAGAAGCTCGAAAAAGTCGAAAAAGTCGAAAAA
>CAJOPH010000083.1 GCA_905236805.1 uncultured Eubacterium sp.
GCGGGGGAGCCATTACCCGTGGTCTTGTATGTACCCTTGGATACGGTGAGCGTGCCGCCTCCCCTGTCGGAACGAAGGGCGGCCGATGATTTACCTGATGTGTTGATCTCGCAGTCTTCCACATATGTGATGCCACCGCCGGCTGTCATGGTACCGCCGCCGTTGTCTCCCGTGGTGGTAATCTTTGAGTCCTTTATGGTGAGGGTCGTTCCATCACCCTCGGCACCATTTTGTCCACCGTTTCCACCATAGGAGAAGACTCCGTTGGCACCGTCTACCGTAGCTGTAATCTCGGAATTAGTGATGGTGACCTTGGCACCGCCATCTGCCACGATGCCCGAATTGATCCCGTAGAAATTGCAGTCATCGCCCGTTGCTGCCCCATCTTCCTTCTTTACCGTCACATTGTCAAAGGTGACATCAGCTCCCGATACGAGGACCGTAGCCTTTCCCGATGTCGTGCCTGTATAGGTCTCATCCTTGATGGTCTGCGACGTGGTAATCTCTGTCTCTCCCGTACGGCCGGGGTCTGTCTGCGAGCCGCCTCCCGGAGGTGCCTCCATAGCACCTTGACCCGATGAGGCATCTGTGGTCTGCGAAGGCGGTGTGCCTCCCTGGTCATCGGCCGCAAATACCGCTGCGGGCGCCATGGAAAGCGCCATGGAAAGCGACAGGAAACCTGCTAAAAATTTCTTTCTCATTTGATCTCACTCCTTTTTTTGGTAAAATTCAGGAACCGTATTCATGCGGTTCTATAAAATACATGTGGCATTATACTCCATTAAATGACAAAAATCAATCACTTTCGCAAAACGTTCAAACTTCTGATAAATTTCATTCACAATCGAAAATCCCCCCTTTCGGGGGGATTACTTTTGGAATGCTCGGGAGGTTACACCTTCACATCTCCATCATATACCGGAGCGTGCGGAAGATCCCATCCAAAATGATCCGTATGCAGCAGATGGTGGGACTTTTCACCGCAGGGTTCTTTAAGGAACTCATCATAGAGCGCCTTGACATCGGGATTTTCATGGGAGAACCTAAGTGCGTTGTTCTTGTCATAACCATAGATGACATCCGCCCTGTCGGTGGCCCTTTCCTTGTTGAAGAAGAACGGCTGCCCGCCTCCCCCTACGCATCCTCCGGGGCAGGCCATGACTTCCACAAAGTCATATTCCACCTCTCCTTTCCTAAGGGCCCGTATGAGCTCCCTGGCATGTCCCAAGGTATTTACCACGGCGGCCCTCACCTTGGTCCCGTCTACATTGTACTCCGCTTCCACCCAGGGCTTGTCAGAGCCTGCGGCGCGGACGGCCTTGAAGGTCTCATCAGCGTCGGGATTTGTCCCCGTCAGCACATAATAGCATGTGCGAAGGGCGGCCTCCATGACACCTCCTGTCGTACCAAATATGACGGCCGCTCCCGTACCCGAACCCAGCGGGGAGTCAAAATCCTCCTCGGGTATGGAAGGAATATCCAGGTGATATGCCTCGAATATCCTGCACATCTCGCGGGTAGTGATGGAAAAGTCCACGTCCTTTACGCCCTCCTTTGCGTCGGAGAGGTTAGGTATCTCTACCTCCGCCTTCTTGGCGGTGCATGGCATCACGGATACGCAGACTATGTTCTCGGGATCTACGCCTATTTTTTCGGCAAAATACGTCTTGGTCACCGCCCCGAACATCCCCTGGGGAGACTTTGCGGTGGACAGCTGCGAGACCATATCCGGATACTGGCTCTTTAAGAATCTCACCCACCCCGGGCAGCAGGACGTAAACATTGGCCATTGGTACTTGTCAGGCTCTTTCATGCGCCCCAGGAACTCTGTTCCCTCTTCCATGATGGTAAGGTCTGCCGTGAAATTCGTATCAAAGACATAGTCAAAGCCTATCCTTCGAAGACAGGCCGCCATCCTCTTTTCGGTACCCACATCCGGGGAAAGACCAAAGGTCTCGTTCCAGGCAGTACGCACGGCGGGAGCCACCTGCACCACGACCACCTTATCCGGGTCGTTAAGGGCTCCATTTATCCCGATCAGCCTGTCCGTATCGTCCCTGGCGTGAAGGGCGTTTGTGGGACAGTGCGTGATGCACTGCCCACACATGGAGCAGTCCGCATCGGCCAGCTTCCTTCCGCCTGACACCGCCACCGTGGTATGCGATCCCGTTCCCACCATGTCCCAGATATTAAGGGTCTGAATCTTCTGACACACAGAAACACAGCGGTAGCACCTGATACACTTGGACTCTTCCCTGATGAGGGGAAGGGATGTGTCCCACTCGTCTAAAGGTATCTGGGGATTTAAGTTCATGGATGCCCCTAAAGAGTGCTCATTTGCTATCTTCTGAAGCTGGCAGTTCCCACTCCTTTCGCAGGAAGGACAGTTGGTCTTGTGCTGCGAAAGCAACAGCTCCGCATTTATCTTCCTTGCCCGCCTTACCTTCGGGGAATTCGTCAGGATATTCATCCCTTCCTCACATTTGGTGACGCATGAAGCTACCAGCTGGTCAGTCCCCTCTATCTCCACCACGCACATCCGGCATGCGCCTATTTCATTGTATTCCTTCAGGTAACATAAAGTGGGGATATCTATCCCGGCGTCTTTTGCCACGTCCAGTATCGTCGTCCCATCCTGAACCCGGAGGGCGGTCCCGTTTATTGATATATTTACCATTTTTTCTCCCTCCCTCCTTTGAAGATCCCACAGCCAAAGTGGTCACACCTGAGACACCTTCCGGCCTCCTGGCAGGACTCATCCTCGGTCATCACTATTTCCATCAGATCGAAATCATCCTTCCTGTCCAAAGGTGTCCTCTCTGACATATTGACTCGTCCGCAGTATGGCCTGTCGTGATAGTCAGCATCCGGGATATCCACGTCCACGGTAATCTCGTGATTGAATCCCAGATAATTGTCAATATTGGCCGCCGCCACCTTTCCGGCGGCTATGGCCCTTATGGCGGTCTTTGGTCCCGTCACACAGTCACCGCCCGCAAATACCCCGGGCGCATCGGGAACCTCCGTCCAGTTTTCCGCCTTTATCACGCCCCGGGTGATGGGGATGCCCGCTTCCTCAAGGGTATTGGACTCTATCCCCTGTCCCACTGCCACGAGCACTATATCGCAGTCAATCCTTACATCTTCTTTGCCGGCAGGCTTTGGCGACATACGTCCACCCTTGATGAGGGAAGCCATGTTTGGCTTTGCCCAGAGGGCTTTTACCTTTCCGGAAGAGTCCTTCTCTATCTTTACGGGAGCATGAAGATCCATCATGATGGCGCCTTCCGCTATGGCTCCATCCACCTCCTCCATGAGGGCCGTCATGTCTTCCTTGCGCCTCCTGTAGACTATGGTCACCGAATCAGCGCCGCAGCGGATGGCAGACCTCGTGCAGTCCATGGCCACGTTCCCTCCGCCTATTACTGCAATCTTTTTCCCGTGGAAGTCAGGATACTCCCCGTCGCCGATCTTTCCGAGGAACTCAACAGCAGAGAGCACCCCGTCCGCATCCTCTCCTTCTATTCCGGACTTTTTGTCCTGGTGGGCTCCTATGGAAATGTAGACCGCGTCGTAATTTTTGCGCAGCTGTTCCATGGTATACTCTCCCCGGCCCACATCCACTCCGGTCTTTGCCTCTACCCCTGTAGAAAGTATGCAGTCAATGTCGTTTTGCAAAAGCTCCCTGGGAAGCCTGTAAGCGGGTATCCCGTAGACGAGCATTCCGCCCAGCCTCTTGTGCCTCTCAA
>CAJOPH010000084.1 GCA_905236805.1 uncultured Eubacterium sp.
ACCTTCTACAACGACGCGGTCCTTAGGGCTTTCGAAAAAATATCAAAAGCCTCAGCCACCCGCCCCGACATATCAGGCATCATGGGGGCATTCGGCGCAGCCCTTATCGCCAGGGACAGGCACGAAGGGGACACCGTCTCTTCCATGCTCTCTTTGGATGAGGTAGAAAACCTACATTACAATACGAAGATGACCCGCTGCAAAGGCTGTGAGAACAGGTGCCTTCTTACCATAAACACTTTTCCCGGAAACAGGAGCTTCATCGTGGGAAACCGCTGTGAAAGGGGACTGGGGAAAGAGCGCCCCGAAAAGGATATTCCAAACCTCTTCGAGTACAAATACCACAGGATCTTTGATTATGAGCCCCTGCCAAGGGAAAAGGCAAAAAGGGGAACCGTGGGAATCCCCAGGGTCTTGAATTTTTATGAAAATTACCCGTTCTGGCACACGTTTTTTACGGAATTAAAGTTCCACGTGATATTGTCACCGCACTCCTCAAGGGCCATCTATGAGCTGGGGATAGAGTCTATCCCCAGCGAGTCCGAGTGTTATCCTGCCAAGCTGGTCCACGGTCACATAGAATGGCTGATTTCGCAAAATCCTGATTTTATTTTTTACCCTTGTGTCCCATATGAACGGTGTGAAGACTACAGGTCTGACAACCACTACAATTGCCCCATAGTCACCTCTTATTCCGAAAACATAAAGAACAATGTGGATGCCATCACCTCCGGAAAGGTGAGGTTCCTAAATCCCTTCATGAGCTTTGAATCCGAGAAAATACTGGGAGTAAGGCTCCGTGAAATATTCAAGGCGGAATTTGGAATCGACGACCGCGAGGTAATGAGGGCCGTCCGGAAGGGATGGAACGAGATGGCAAAGACCAGGGACGACATGTTCCTTGAGGGCAGAAAGACCCTTCGTTACCTGGAAGAGACGGGGAGGCGGGGCATAGTTTTGGCGGGACGCCCGTACCACATAGATCCCGAGATAAACCACGGCCTGCCGCAGCTTATCAATTCCTATGGGATGGCGGTACTCACCGAGGACTCTATCAGTGACATATCGCCGGCCGATCACCCCCTCATCACCTTGGATCAGTGGATGTACCACTCGCGCCTCTACAACGCGGCAAACTTCGTAAAGACCAGGGACAACCTGGACCTAATCCAGCTCAATTCCTTCGGCTGCGGCCTGGATGCCGTGACCACCGATCAGGTAAATGACATCCTCAGAAAATCAGGAAAAATCTATACCTGCCTGAAGATAGACGAGGTCAATAACCTCGGTGCGGCCAAGATAAGGATAAGATCCCTCATCGCTGCCCTGCGCATCAGGGAAAAGAAGGGTGAACCTCGTAAACTAAAGACCTCCGCATACAGAAAGGTCTCCTACACCGAAAAAATGAAGCTCGATGGCTACACCATCATCTGCCCCCAGATGTCACCCATACACTTCGACCTCATAGAGGCGTCCTTCCGCAAGGAAAACTACAACATCGTTGTGTCTGACGCGACACACGAACAGTCCGTCGACATGGGCCTAAAATACGTAAACAACGATGCCTGCTACCCGTCCCTCATCGTGGTGGGGCAGATCATGACCGAGATATCCTCCGGAAAATATGACCTTGACAAGACCGCCGTCATCATCACCCAGACCGGGGGAGGCTGCAGGGCCTCAAATTACTTAGGGTTCATAAGGAGGGCACTGGCCAGGTACGGGGCTCCCGACATACCCGTCATATCCTTCAATCTCTCCGGTCTCGAATCAAACCCTGGGTTCAAGGTGACCATCCCACTTCTGAAAAGGGGTATATATTCGCTGCTCTGGGGCGACATCTTCATGAAATGCCTCTACAGGGTAAGACCGTATGAAAAGAAAAAAGGATCGGCCAATAAATTACATGACGATTTAAAAAAAGAATGTATAAGCCTCATCTCCCGTGACAAGCCTCCTACTTTTCCTGAATATGCCAGGATGTGCAAGAGGATCATAAGGCGGTTTGACCGCCTGCCCATTACGGACGAAAAAAAGCCCCGTGTGGGCGTGGTGGGAGAAATCCTGGTCAAATTCCATCCGGGCGCAAACAACCACCTGGTGGAGCTTTTGGAGGAAGAGGGAGCAGAGGCTGTGGTACCTGACCTGATGGATTTTTTCTCCTACAGCTTTTACAAT
This sequence comes from uncultured Eubacterium sp., assembly GCA_905236805.1. GTDB lineage: Bacteria > Bacillota > Clostridia > Lachnospirales > Lachnospiraceae > RUG14243. The sequence goes on from CAJOPH010000084.1 coordinate 2,179, forward strand.
GCAAACTTCAAGACCAGATACCTTGGGATGAGCAAAAAAACCAGGATACTGTGCAACCTGGGTATAGAGGCATTGGAACTTCTCCGAAAGCCCGCGGTGGATGCCTACAGTGAATCCGACAGGTTTGAGCCCCCGGCACGTATCAGGGATCTTGCTGAGTATGCCTCGCCCATCGTATCCGTGGGAAACCAGACGGGCGAAGGATGGTTTCTGACGGGGGAGATGGCTGAACTTATCAGGGGAGGCGTCACGAACGTCGTCTGCACCCAGCCCTTTGGATGCCTGCCAAACCACATCGTGGGAAAAGGCGTCATAAAGAAAATGAAAAAAAGGTACAAGAATGCGAACATAGTCGCCATAGACTACGATCCCGGAGCATCAGAGGTAAACCAGCTAAACAGGATAAAAATGATGCTTCAGGGATATGAACAAAAAGACAGATCATAATCCGCGCATAAAAGAAACCCCTTTGGTGACGTTATCGCACCCAAGGGGTTTCTTTTATGCACATCTTGATCAGAACAGATCATCCCAGTCATAATCATCCAACCCGTCCACCATGCTTGATGGATTGGAAGGTACATAGAACATCGCGGCCTTCGGGATCACAAAGTAAGCGACTATAAGGTTACATATGAGGGCAAGCCCCATGATGTACACCGCCATGTTGTGGTTTCCTCCCTGTGATGTGGGAAGGACTGCGGTCATCACTATCAGCCCAAACTCAAAGCAGAGCGCAGCAAGAACCAATGCCACATTCACGTTAAGGAAGGACATAAGGCAGGCCAAGAGCATCACGGGGGACAGTATGACTGACTTTACCCCCACCACACCCAGAGCCTGGCTAAAGCTGAGCTTGTTTCTGAATATCTGCCCTATGCCCCATATCAAAAGACCCATGATAAATGAAAAGACCACCATTATTATCATCGTCACCAGAAACGCCCTGAAATACGGAAGGTGTATATAGTTAAGAAATGATGAATATGAGCCCAATAAAGCCCCCGCAATGTACATCACGGACCCCATGGCAGCGTCCATGAACAATCCGGTACATATGGCCTGGAGCACGATGAAGACTATTGACACACCTATCTTTCCTTCCATGCAGAAGCTCCTTCCGGTATCGATGGGCTTTTTCCATATGGCTATGAAGGCCCCCACCGCCTCGGAAAAAATGTTTTTGGCCGCGGTCTGGTACTGCTGGAACTGCTGCTGCCCCATCTGCTGCGCCCTATCATAGCCACCGTTTCCACCATAATAAGGATCCTGTTGAGCATATCCCGGTTGACCCTGATATGAACCCTGCCCGTATCCCGGTTGACCTTGATATGGATCCTGCCCGGCATATCCTCCGCTGCTTCCGGGATTTTGCTGATAATTTGGAGCAAAGCCTGCCTGGGAATCCTGCGCCGGCTGGGAGTAACTCACCTGCGATGCTCCCGCCTGCACCCCTGCCTGCTTGGACATTTCGCAATCGCATATCCCTGATTCAGGCAAAGGCTTTCCACAATAAATACAAAAATTCGCCATTTTTCATACCTCCTGTTGATTTGCAAAATCATCTATTTAGAAAATCATCTATGCCATTGGCAATGCCCGTGGCTATTTTTTCCTGGTATTCATCCGTGGCCATCTTCCTATCCTCATCGGGATTCGTCATATACCCCATCTCGACTATGGTACACGGCACGGTGGCCCAGTTTATCCCACTCATGGTGTCGGTCTCCCAGACATATTCCTTCCCGGCGCCCGTGGCATCCACCATTGCATCAAGTACCGCGGATGCCAGTGCCTTGCTCTGTGAGTAGAGGTTTCCATTGTAAGGGTTTGAAGATGTCTGGCAGATGGTCATCATGCCATTGGCCGATGAATCCTCCGAACCGTTCGCATGGATACGGACAAAAGCATCCGCGTCTGCCTCGTTTGCCATGGCAGCCCTCTCGCTGTTGGAGATGTTCACGTCATTTGTGGTACGGCACATGATGACGGTATAGCCCCGGTCCTCAAGGATCTTTTGGAGCTTTTTTGCCACATAGAGGTTAAGCTCATATTCAGACAAACCGGAGACCACGCCCGATGTCCCCGAAGCTACCTTGGCCTTGGTCTCCCGGGCCCCGGGCCCTATGGGCTCCTGGGAAGAGTCCCCCTTTGCCTGGTGTCCCGCGTCGATGCAGACCACATAGCCATTGGAATTATCACCCTTTGTCTTCCCGGTCGTTTTGGATTCGTCAGAATCTTTTGAATTGTCTGAATCTTCCCCCGCATCCTGTCCATCGGAATCATCTGAAAGGTCATCAGAGTCATCCTCCAGGCTGTCAAAAAAATCCCCGGCCGTCTCCGGGATATCCGCACTCTCGACGGGAGGCACATCCTGTGGATTCTTTGCCGCATCTGAGGATTCCGCAGGGTCTGCGCTTTCCATTACCGCCACAGGCTCCATGTCCTTGTCTGCCCTCATTATCGCAAATATCTCGAAACCTAAGACCGCCAGTGATAAAACAATGAGTACCACGAGGATCCCTACCAGCGTCTTCTTTTTTTTCATCGCCTCTTCCTCTTTTTCCTCCAGTCTTCCGGCCTCTTAGCCTCCAGAGTGTCCCCACTTTCCACTTCCTCTACGGGAGTCTTTGAATAGGCAAATCTCTGTGCCTGATAGAGACTATAATATCCTGATATGATAAAACATACGCCACAGCAGAGAGCATAGTAGATGACGCCTCCCGTGCCAAAGAGCTCTATCCCTATCATGATGGATGCCAAAGGACAGTTCACCACGCTGCAAAATACGCAGACCATTCCGACGGCCGCCGCAAACGAAGGCTCCATTCCCACCATCTGCCCAAAGGCATTTCCCAGCGTAGCTCCTATGAAAAAGGAAGGTATGATCTCTCCTCCCTTAAAGCCAGATCCCATGGTCACCGCGGTGAAGACCACTTTCAGAAGGAAGGCATATACGGGAACCTTCCCATAGAAGCAGCTCTGTATCATGATGGTTCCCGCGCCGTTGTAATCGGTGTTTCCCACCAGCTGCGTAAGCAAAATGACGATGAGCGCCCCCACGATGATCCTAAGGTACTGATTTGGGATTTTTTTGGCAAAAAGCCTCCCCGATATCCTTAAGGAGCCTATGAAAAAAACCCCCGCCGCCGCGCATATGAGGGCCAGCGCAACCGCTATAGCAGAGCTTCCCACCGTGATATCCGGCACCATGTTTATCACATAATGCATAGGCCTTACGTTAAAGCCCTTGGCGATATTTACCGCAATCGTGGCAGAGACCGTGCATGGAAGGAAGGATGCGTAGTTCATAAATCCTACGCTGGCTACCTCCATGCTGAATATCGCGGCGGCCAAAGGCGTCCCAAAAAGGGCAGAAAATAGCGCGCTCATCCCGCAGGCGGTAATGATCCTCTTTTCATTTTCATCCAGCTGAAGTATCCTTCCCAAAAGAGATCCCATGGATCCCCCTATCTGGAGGGCAGCACCCTCCCTTCCCGAAGAGCCTCCGCAAAGGTGGGTAAGAACGGTCCCGATGAATATCAAAAAGGTCATGTTGGAAGGCACATCCCCGCTGTTTCTGACGGACGTGATCACGAGATTCGTGCCCTCATCCTTCTTCACGCCGTTTATGCGGTATACAAAGACGATCAGACATCCCGACAGAGGCAGAAAATACAAAAGCCACCCATTCTCCAGAAATGCATCGCTCGCCCGGTCCACACAAAAATGGAACAGGGTTCCCACCAGACCGCACAATATGCCGGCTATCACTGACAAAAGGAGCCACTTTATGAGGTTTCCCAAATATATGCCCACATTGATGGTATAATCGTGGGATTTTTGCTTTACCCGGTCAATCATCTGTTAAAACCCTTGAAAAGGTCCGGTCTCCTCTCCCTGGTCCTCTCCACGGACTTCTCATGCCTCCATGCATCCACGTTGGCATGATGGCCCGACAGCAATATGTCCGGAACCTTCCTTCCCCTCCATTCATATGGTCTGGTGTACTGGGGATATTCCAAAAGCCCTCCTTCCCCGAAGGATTCATCCATGGCAGACTCCTCATTCGTAAGGACCCCGTCTACCATGCGGGATATGGAATCTATGAGGACTAAGGCCGCAAGCTCGCCACCCGTAAGCACATAGTCCCCTATGGATACATAGTCCGTGACTATCTCCTCGAGAACCCTCTCGTCCACTCCCTCGTAATGACCACAGAGAAGTATCAGGTCATGATATGACGAAAGACTCATGGCCTTATCCTGGTTAAATACCTTGGCGGCGGGGGTAAGGTAGATGCACGGAACATCAGCCCTTCCTATTTTTCCCATTATGTATTCATAAGTATCAAACACCGGCTGGCACGACATGACCATGCCGGCCCCTCCGCCGTAGGGATAGTCATCCGTGCTCTTGTGCCTGTCCAGGGAAAAATCCCGGATATTGTAGGATATGACCTCTATGAACCCACCCTCCGCGGCCCTTCCTATTATGCTGGTTCCTGCCACGGTATCTATCATATCGGGAAAAAGGGTCATCACATGAAACCTCATATGAGCCCCTCCAGGAGATGGACCCTGATGAGCCTTCCATCCACATCCACGTCCAGGATGCACTGGGAGATGGCTGGAATAAGGACATCCTTTTTCCCGGGGCACCCGACTATGTATACGTCATTCGCCCCCGTAGTTAAAACGTCCTTTAATTCGCCTATCTCCTCCCCCTCGTCAGAAACCACCCGGCACCCCTTAAGGTCTGCTATGAAGTATTCATTTTCCTCAAGCGGTACCCTGTCCTTCTTCCTTACGAAAAGGCCGCACTGCCTGAATCCCTCCACTTCATTGATGTCATCGTATTCGCGAAATTTCAGTATGACCAGGTTTTTTTGCCTTCTTGACTTTTCTACGTGAACCTCCCTCATGCCTTCCTTTGTCTTTAGCAGCAGGGAGGCTCCCTGAAACCTTTCGGGGTCATCGGTCATGGGATAGACCTTTACCTCTCCCCTAAGCCCGTGGGCCTTTGTGATGGCTCCTACCTGATAGAGCTCTTCTTCATTCATATCCATCAGTCAATGTCTACTATCACCCTGATATCTTCCTTGATGGCGGCGGCCTTCACCAAAGTCCTTATGGCCTTTGCGATGCGGCCCTGCTTGCCTATTACCTTCCCCATGTCATCTTCCGCCACATGCAGCTCTATATGGACGTCGTTTTCCCTCTGGGTCTCTTCTACCACCACCTGGGAAGGGTCGTCTACCAAAGCCCCGGCGATGATCTCGACTAATTCCTTTACCATTTCCATCTCCTATTTCACTCCGGCTAATTTAAAAATCTTGTCAACGGTAGCCGTAGGCTGGGCACCCCGGGAGAGCCATTTTTTGGCCTCTTCCTCGTCTACATGAAACTCGCTGGGGTCTTGGTTTGGGTCATATGTGCCTATCTGCGCGATGAAGCGCCCGTCCCTGGGGGATCTGGAGTCTGCTACCACGATACGGTAGAAAGGAGACCTTTTCTTTCCCATCCTCTTGAGCCTGATCTTTACCATTTTACTGTTACCTCCTAAAAATAAATCTTCGTTTAATGATTTGCATGCTTTATTTAGAACGGAAGTCCCTTTCCCCTGCCTCCCATTCCGGAAAACATGGACATAAGACCTCCGCGCCTGCCTTTGGAATTTACCTTTTTCATGACCTTCTTCATCTGGTCAAACTGCTTTATGAGCCTGTTTACCTCGGCCACCTGAACCCCCGCCCCATCCGCTATGCGCTTCTTGCGGCTGGGATTGATGATATCGGGGCTGGACCTTTCCTTTGGGGTCATCGACTGGATGATGGCCTCAATGTGAGCCATTTTTTTGTCATCCATGGCCTGCTCTATCTGATCTGCGGACACTCCCCCTCCCAGTCCCGGCATCATGGAAAGTATCGAGGATAGCCCTCCCATCTGCTTCATCTGGTTCATGGACTCCAGAAAATCATCGAATCCAAACTGGGTTTTTAGGAGCTTTTGCTCCAATTGGGTCGCCTTCTCCTCATCTATCGCCTCACTTGCCTTTTCGATAAGGGTCATGACATCGCCCATCCCAAGGATCCTCGATGCCATCCTGTCAGGATAAAAAATCTCCAGATCCGAGACCTTCTCCCCCATGCCCGCATAAAGCACGGGCCTTCCGGTAACGGCCCTGACAGAAAGCGCGGCCCCACCCCTTGCATCGCCGTCCAACTTCGTAAGGATCACCCCGTCTATCCCGACCTTTTCGTCAAAGGTCTTTGCCACGTTTACGGCTTCCTGACCGGTCATCGCATCCACCACCAGGATTGCATCGGTGACATTTACCGCTTCCTTTATGGCGATCAGCTCATCCATCATCTCATCGTCTATCTGGAGCCTTCCCGCGGTATCCAGGATGACGAGGTTTTTTCCCGTCTTTGAGGCCTCTTCCACGGCACCTTTCGCGATGTCTGCGGGAGATACCCCATCCTCCCTTATATATGCGGAAATATCTGCCTTTGAGGCGTTTACCCTCAGCTGTTCCATGGCGGCCGGCCTATATACGTCGCAGGCCGCAAGGAGGGGATGGCGCCCTTCCTTTTCAAGGAGCTTTGCAAGCTTGACGGTGGTCGTCGTTTTTCCCGCGCCCTGAAGGCCCATCATCATTACGACAGTGACCTCAGAAGCCGGAAGGAGCTTTATCTTAGAAGGCTCTCCTCCCATCAGCTCTACCAGCTCCTCATTCACTATCTTTACGACCATCTGTCCGGGATTAAGACCCTTCATGACATCCTGGCCTATGGCCCTGTCGGTGGCGTCCCTTATGAAGGATTTGACCACCTTGAAGTTCACATCCGCCTCCAAAAGCGCCATCTTTACTTCCTTCATTCCCGCCCGGACATCATCCTCGGTGAGAAGTCCCTTTCCCCTGAGGGACTTGAATACATTCTGAAGTTTCTCTGATAATGAATCAAACGCCATCACAAATTCCCCCGGAGATTATTTAACGCTTCGTTTATATTTTTGACCAAATCTTTGACCTTAACCTTACTTATGTCCTTGCTTATGTCACCTTCCATGGTTCCTAACGCTTCCACTTCCTGCCGAATCTCCTCTATGATCCCTTCGTTTTTTTTGAATTTCTCGTAAAGGCAAAGCTTGCTCTCGTATTCCTCGAGCTGCCTGTCACACCTTTTCAACAGGTCGTGAACCCCCTGCCGGGATATTCCATGAGCCTGTGCCGCCTCCGCAAGCGAAAGGTCATTTTCTATCACGTCCCCGTAGACCTGCCTCTGGCGGTCCGTCAGAAGCTCCCCGTAAAAATCAAAGAGCATCCCCCTCAACGCTATTTTTTCCATCATGGCTCTCCCCGGTGACCATCCAAAGACCGTCCGAAAACAACCATGGTATTCTACCACATTTACTTAGGGGTGTCAAGTATTTTCTCTTGTCAGGGTTCGGATATGCTTTTTTGCCATGGATCAGGAAAAACAAGTCCCCGGCCGTGACGGACGGGGACTTTGCGTTTGGCGTGATTTCACGCGATCAGTGCTTCTTCTTTCCTTACATAGGTGTAATAATGGTTGGAGAGTATCTCGTCATGGGACAGCTGGGTGAGGTTTACCTCCCTTATCATATTATTTAATTCTGACACGTCCCCGAGATCCCTCTTTTGTATCAGGATCACCTCGTGGATGCTGGACGGGATAAGGTAGTAGTCATCCCCGAATTCATCTCCTATCTTTGCCAAAAGGTCGGGATAGAGGAGGGACGATGCCCCAAAGGTCTTTCTTTCGTTCGTAAGGATATGCATGGGGATATCCCCATTTGGTTCACCGTCCCACATCCCCATATCCTTCAACAGATTGGACATCGTGAAAAATCTCGGAGAAAAGAGCTTCGGGGTATTGACAAGGGCATGTTTTAACAGATCCTGCGCACAAACTCCCCAGTTTGCGGCGTGCTCGTTCCGTATGAGTATGGACGCGGTGTCTGCCTCATATCCTTCAAGCAGGTAGAAAAATACGATCTCTAAGTCCAGGTAGGGAATATGCGGGATGCCCGAAAGCAAAGACCTGTTCATGTCATGGTTTATGAGCTTTAGGCAAAGGCGCCCCTTCACCTCATCATAATCAAAGAAAAACCCAAAGTCCATGGGGGAGTCCTTCCCGGAGTCCTCATAGAGCCTTGCGATCTCTTCAAAGATATCATCTAAGCTCTTTCCCTCCTTGAACTTCTCATAAAATTGGTTCAGGTAGATGGTGGGGGATACGTTCACGCCTTCCCTGGTGATAAGAAGCCCCTGAAGGACGAGCCCGTTCATCTTTTCCACGTCCCTGATCTGCACACTATAGTCCTGCGGATAGTATTCCGAGGCCCTGTCTAATATAGCGTCTTTGAATTCATCGTAAGTCATATGGGCAATTGCCTCCTTGCAAGGCCAAAGCTTCCAACGCCTGCAGCGGACAACGCCGGCCGGCTGATGATGAAAATCAACGATATATCGCAGTTAATAATGAATAAAGGGAAAATAAAGCAAGCCACCTTCTCCCTAAAACAAGGAGCCCTATGGCCGCAAAAGAATCTTAAAGGAACCTAAACAAGAGTCAAGACTTAGGTTGCAAAGAAAAAAGCCGATGACCGGATTCGAACCGGTGACCTATTCATTACGAGTGAATCGCTCTACCAACTGAGCCACATCGGCGTATCGGGGAGACATACCCCCCCAAGGACGAAGTCCATTATAACACATTATTCAGACAATTGCAACATTTTTTTGACGGCAATCATCCAAAGCGCCTCAGCCGTCATTACCCAAAAACAGATCGCACAGCGTCTTAGCCAGTTCTATTGGGTACAGCTGCACCATGATGCTGTCTATGACCTGACCCACCGTCAGGCGGAAGGTGACTTTAAGAAAATCTTTCTTGTCGTCAGCGAACATCTTTTCGAAGATCTTTACGCTCTCAACGTCTATGGAATTAACCTCGGGCGGCGAGATATCCACCGGACGGGAAAGAACCGTAGAAAGCGAAGTCGCAGCCGTTCCCATCATCTGGTTCATGGCCTCTGATATGGCCGATATGTGCATATCCGTGACTTCCTCGGGAAGGGTGGTCCCATCCCCTCCCATCATAAGATCCATAAGAGCCTTTACGTCCCTGTCCTTCAGGATCATCACATTATTGCCCTCCAGTCCCTCGACATAATGAATCTGCACGAAATAGCAGGTGGATTCATAGTCGTCCAGAGCCTGGGAACGGTTTATTATCTCAACGAAAGGCGTCGTTATGTCCACCTTGTTGTTTACCATCATGCTCAAGGTGGTGGCGGCATTTCCCATAGTGATATTGGCAATCTCACCAATGACGTCCATTTCCATGTTAGTTATCGTAGTAGCCATATATACTCCTCCCCAAGCAGCGGAAATAAAGGAAACAAAAAAACGCACTTTGCACACTTTCTATATTGTATAATTTTCATTGGGATTTGTCAAGAAAAAAAATTGCGCCTTGACACATGTTCCGTGTTATGTTATGGTAAACGCATCAAAAACACATCAAAAACATCTGTTCACCATAGTCCCGTTATGGAAAACCGGAGGCCCGCCTTGCGTTCCAGATACATACTGAAAAACAGCATATTCAGCATATTTTCCCAGATCCTTATGATCCTTTTGGGATTCGTCTCAACGCGCGTCCTGAACCTCGTACTGGGGGAAGCCCTTCTTGGCGTAAACGGGGTCATTGCAAACGTCCTTGGGATCCTCAGCGTAAGCGACCTGGGATTTACCACGGCTTTATCCTACCACCTCTACAAGAGCCTCTACGAAAAAGATGACGAAAGAACGGCCGCCCTCATGGCCCTTTTCAGGAAGGTATACAGGATAATAGCGCTCATTATTTTTACCGCCGGCATGGCCATACTTCCATTTGCGCACCTCATCATGAAAGAAAACCCCTTCCCCCTCACCTACGTAAGGATCCTTTATTTCCTGTGGCTTATGAAATCGGTTCTTTCGTATCTTCTGGGCTACAGGAGGGTGCTTCTTGCGGCAGACCAGAAGGAATACATTGTAAGCATCGGAAACATGTTTGCATATGTTTTGAACTATTCCTCTATCATCGTAATCGTGTCACTGTTCGGGAATTATCTTTTAGCCCTTTCCATAGGGATAATGGGGGAGGCCCTTACAAATATCTTCATAAACATTTACGCAAACAAACACTATCCTTATCTGAAAGAAAAGCTTTCCGTTCCATCGTCAGCCTTCACCAAAGTCTTTTCGGATGTGAAAAATATCTTCGTATCCAAGATCTGCCGACACATCCTAAACAGCACCGATAATCTCATTATATCGGGGATCATTTCGGTCCGGATGACGGGGCTTTTCAATAATTACATCCTGATCTACAATTCCGTGACCGGCATCATCATCGCACTGTCAAACTCCATCCAGCCCTCCATGGGAAACCTCTTTGCCGAAGGAAACAAGACCTACGACAAAGACGCCCTGGAAAAAATGCAGTTTATGTTTTTCCTCGTGGCGGCCTTTGTGTCATCATCTTTGTGTGCCCTCCTCGAGCCCTTCATTGGTGGAATATGGCTAAATACGAGGTACGTGCTGGGCGCTCCCTTTGCGGCATGCATGGCGGCCTACGCCGCTATCCTCATATTAAGCCTTCCCATATCTGTCTGCATGGGGACATCCGGCCTTTTCAAGAAGGACAAGACCATCTCCGTCGTCATGGCAGTAACAAACATCGCCATATCCATAGGACTTATTTCCCCACTGGGGGTATCAGGGGTGGTCATAGGAACCATTATTTCCCTCCTTTTCCAGATGGGCATGCGCATATATTATTTCTTCAGGGATTTTCTGGGAATGGGGGTGGGGGGATTTCTTGGAAATATCTTCCTTTATTTTCTGTTGACGGTAATAGAAACAGCCCTTACTTTTCTTTGCGTAAGGGCTGTTTATGACGGCTC
>CAJOPH010000085.1 GCA_905236805.1 uncultured Eubacterium sp.
GTCGTTGTAGAAGGTGCCGCCCTGGGTCACGATGTGTGAGCCAAGATCTTTTGGGTCCGATATTTTTATGACCTTATATAATGCGTTTTTGATGACAGAGTAGGCAAGGCCTGAGGATATGTCAGCCACGGAGGCTCCTTCCTTTTGGGCCTGCTTTACCTTGGAATTCATAAAGACGGTGCACCTGGTGCCAAGGTCTATCGGGTTTTTGGCAAACAGAGCTTCCTTTGCGAAGTCATTTACGCTGTAGCCAAGACCTTTGGCAAAGGTCTCGATGAAGGATCCGCAGCCTGACGAACATGCCTCGTTCAAAAGGACCGAGTCCACGGTTCCGTCCTTTATCTTTATGCACTTCATGTCCTGCCCGCCTATGTCCAGGATGCAGTCTACCTTTGGATCAAAGAAAGAGGCGGCATAGAAGTGGGCTATGGTTTCCACTTCACCGTCGTCTAGCATCAGGGCAGACTTTATGAGGGCCTCCCCATAGCCTGTGGAACAAGACCTTGAAATCACGGTCCCTTCAGGCAGGAGCTTTCCTAATTCCGAAATAGCCTTTTTTGAGGTCTCAAGCGGCGAGCCTTGGTTCGGTGAATAAAAAGAGTAGAGAAGCTCACCGTTTTCACCTACCAGGGCTAATTTCGTGGTGGTAGAGCCTGCATCTATCCCCAAGAACAGCTTCCCCCTGTAGGAGGAAAGATCCCCCTTTATCACTGTTGCCTTGTCATGCTCTTTCCTGAATGCTTCGTACTCTTTATCATCAGAAAAAAGAGGCTCCATGCGGGCGACCTCGAAGGCGATTGCTAAATCTTCTTTTAATTTATCTATGATATCTTTCAGGGGACGCGCATCTTCCTTTTTGGCGTTTTGCGCACAGCCGAGGGCGGCAAAAAGGTGGGAGTCTTCCGGGGTGATGGCTTCACCGTTATCAAGCTTTAATGTCCGGACAAATGCCTTCCTAAGCTCCGGAAGAAAATGCAAAGGTCCTCCCAGGAAAGCCACGTGTCCCCTGATGGGCTTCCCACAGGCAAGTCCCGATATCGTTTGGTTTACGACGGCCTGGAAGATGGAGGCGGAAAGATCCTCTTTGGTCGCTCCCTCATTTATCAGGGGCTGTATGTCGGTCTTTGCGAAGACTCCGCATCGGGCGGCTATGGGGTAGATGGCCTTGTAGTCCTTCGCGTAGGTATCAAGGCCTTTGGCATCGGTCTGAAGGAGGGATGCCATCTGGTCTATGAAGGAGCCCGTGCCTCCCGCGCAGATACCGTTCATCCTTTGGTCGATGTTTCCGTCCTCGAAATAGATGATCTTTGCATCCTCACCACCCAGCTCTATAGCCACATCGGTCTGTGGGTATGCTTTTTTGAGGGAGCCTGATACCGCCACCACTTCCTGAATGAAGGGGATTTCCAGGGCATCGGCCAAAGATAGTCCCCCCGAACCCGTGATGACGGGTGAAATGTTTGCGATGGGGAGGGATTTTTGGGCATCTTCCAAAAGCTCTCTTATGGTCTCTTTGATATTGGCAAAATGCCTCCTGTAGTCGGAAAATATTACTTTGCCGTCCTTGTCCAATATCACGGCCTTTACGGTGGTAGAGCCTACGTCAATGCCAAGGGAAAGATCGTTTAAATCCCTGCCTGACAAAACAGTGCCATTGCCTGCGGACGTATCCTGCCCGTTTTCCCAGTCTTTTTTCAAATCAAAATCAATCCGCTTTTTCATTCTTCTGTACCATTTAGGAACTGTATAATAATATTATTTTACAGTAAAAGTCAAAATATTTTTGACTTTTACTGTAAAATCGTCTGTGAATAGTAACTCCATTATATCAAAAAACAATAAAATACACAAGACGGATACAGTTTTATTTTTTTGTTTTTTTTATAATGGAAATGTGCTATAATAGTAAAACCAAGGAGAGTTATTTGCAGTTCCTAAAAGGGTATCATAAGAGGGGTATCAATTATGAAAAGGATTCTGGGAGTCATCTTATCTGTCTCAATGATTATATCAGGACTTAATATAATGGGAGTCAGGGATGCGGACGCGGCAACGGCGAAGAAGGCATCGGTCAATGATTCAAAGTATGAGCCCGTGGGGTACGACAGCCTGCCGGATAGCAGTTTTCCGCAGACGAGGAAACAGGGGCAGCTGAACCTGTGCTGGGCATTTTCATCACTGGCGCAGCTGGAATTTTCTCAGATACTGGAGGGAAAGGCTTCGTCATCCCTTGATTACAGTGAGCTGGTCATGGGGTATTATAACTACCACAATGTTACAGATCCCCTGGGAGGGACGGCCGGGGACACGGTGACATTGAAAAATGAATCCGCCACCTTCGATGTGGGTGGAAACTACCGCCAGGCGATGTGCCTTCTGACCAGGTGGGTGGGGCCTGTCGATGAGTCGAATTATTCATATGACAAGGCGAACGAGGCCGCGGAGAAGGGGCTTAATGACTCTTTGGCATATTCAAAAGACCTTCTGCACGTGACGGATGCATACATCATCACGGTGGATTCATCCTCCGATGACTATGCCGACCGGATGAAGGCCGTAAAGGATATGATAATAAATTTTGGCGGAGCTTCCGCCACCATCAAATGGAATACCCAGGGTTACAATGAAGGCACGAACTGCTACTACCAGAGAAATGATTCTCCCGACCACGGGGTCGCGATAGTAGGGTGGGACGATGACTTCCCGAAGGAATATTTCAAGGCGGCGTACCGGCCGGATGGTGACGGCGCGTGGCTGGTAAGAAACAGCTGGTCTGATACCGCTGAAAGGAGCAGCGATTCATATTTCTGGGTGTCCTATGAGGAGCCGTCACTGGGACGTATGTATGATGATGACTCAAAACATTATTTTTATACCTACGTGGGAGAGGATGTTTCGGCACATGATAATAATTACCAATACGATGGACTGAATGAGACCGCCACGTCCGATTTCCAGACGGCGGCAAACGTATTTACCGCAAATGGCGCAGACGAGGAGATATTGGACAAGGTATCATACCTCGTGGAGGATGACAATACCACTAATACCATTTATGTGTATACCGACGTCCCCAATAATGCGGCGCCCGACAGCGGTGTCCTTGCGGCGAAGGTGACTGATATCCAGCCCTATGCGGGATACCACTCGGTGGATCTCGAACAAAAGATCCGACTCACCAAGGGCGAGAGGTTTGCGGTGGTGGTGGCCACATCGTCTTCGTCGGGACTTGACAGGGAGCTGTCACAGGGCACCGAGAATTCCACCTACTTTTATACGAGGTTTTCCACGGTGCAGGGTTCGTCCTACTACCGGGTGGGAGGACAGTGGTATTCGGTGAGCACCACGCAGTCAGGAACGGGCGTTGGGAATTTCTGCATAAAGGCCTTCACAAAGAACGTAACCGAAGAGGATGAGTCCATCATCACTTCTTTTGAGGCCAAGACAGCGCAGGGCGAGGCGTCATCTTCTGTGTCTCTTTCATGGACGGTCAGCAGGGAGCCGGAGGATGGCTTTAAGGTCTATCGCATCACGGGAAGCTCCACGATACAGGTAGCTACCTTGTCAGGTCAGACCACATCCTATACGGACGTGGGTCTTACCTCGGGAGAGGGATACTCATATGTGCTGTGTGCCATAGACTCCGGTACGGTGTACAGGGCGTATTCCGTGGCGTCTTCCTCGGTGGCGCTCGATGCCCCCAATATAAAGTCCGCAAAGAACGCAAACGGCGGGGTAGCCATCAAATGGACCGGGGTAAACAATGCCGAAAGCTATGAGATTCTCAGAAAGACCGGTTCGTCTGACGCATGGAAGGTGATAGCAAGGCAGTCTAAGGACAGGTCCGATTACACGGACCCTACCGTAAAAAATGGTACCAGGTACACCTATACCATAAGAGCTGTGGCAAAGGGGGCAGATGGCAGTACCTATTACTCAGCGTATGACAGGGAGGGAAAAAAGACCTATTACCTGAGGGTGGGGAAGATCATAAAGGCGAAGGCCATAAACAATAAAAAGGTCTACGTCAAATGGAAAAAGAACAAAAAAGCTTCGGGCTACCAGCTGCGTTATACCAAGGGCTCTGCCCGCTATACCAAGACCATAAAGAATTCATCTGCGAGCAGCCGCACGATCTCAAAACTAAAAAAAGGAAAGTACTCCAATTTTGAGATAAGGAGCTATATAAAGACAAATATTTCCACCTACTACTCCGCATGGAGCCCCGTGAAGAAGGTAAAGGTGAAGTAAGGAACAAAAAAATATTAAAAGGAGAATGAAATGTCTGAATATTCATGTGATTTTTTGGTAATAGGAGGGGGCGCGGCCGGGATGGCGGCAGCATCACAGGCAGCCCAGGAGGGATTGTCGGTAATAGTGGCAGAGGCCAATTCCGCCGTAGGCGGGAACGGTCTTTTCCCGAGGGGGGTGTTTGGCATAGACTCCACGCTCCAGAAAAAAAAGCTCATCTTCGCGGATACAGATAAGGTCTTCAAGGACTGCATGGAATATTCCCACTGGAAGATAGACGGCAGGGTCATCCGCGCCCTCATAGACAGAAGCGGGCAGACCATAGACTGGCTCATGGAAAAGGGCGTAGACTTTGACGATGTGGTACACCATATACCGAACCAAAGCCCCGAGGTCTTTCATATCATATCAAAGGATGAAAACTCAGGAAGGGTCGTCATGAGAAAGCTAAAGGAGGACTGTGTGAAAAGGGGGGTCACCATTCTCACCGGGGCGAAGGGCGTTTCCCTGAAGAAAGATGGGGATAAGGTGACAGGCGCCATCTGTGAAGGAAAGGATGGGGAAAGTATAGATATAGCCTCCAAGAAGACACTGATATCCACGGGGGGATTTGCGGGCAATGACGAAATGGTCAGGAAATATTACCCCCACTATGATCCCCAAAAAGTCCCGGCGGGTCCCGGCATGAGGCATACCGGTGAAGGCATAAGGATGGCCTTGGAGGCGGGAGCCGGGATGGATGAGAATTTTACCATGGAGATAGCAGCCCCGAAGATACAAGGCTACATACCTCTAAATATCCTTCTGGGAAAGCCTTCCAATGTATGGCTGAACATGGACGGGAGGCGTTTTGCCGATGAGGGGATAGTGTACAATTTTGCCATGGCGGCAAACGCAGTGGCCAGGCAGAAGGAGGGCACGGTGTACGTGCTCTTTAGTGAAGAAATGAAAACATCAGTCCTAAGGGACGGCATGGACATGATAGAGAAGATCCACATCCCCGAAGGGTCGGTGGAGAAGCTTGATGGCACCATTGAGGAAGCCATCAGGGATAAGATCATGGTAAAGGCATCCAATGAAAAGGAGCTTGCGGATTTCATTGGGGCAGATGTGAATGTTGTCAGGGACTCCATAGATGAATACAATTCATTCGTAGCCGGCGGCCGTGATGGGTGGTTTGCCAAGGACAGGAGATATCTTTCACACCTTGCCTTCCCCATATACGCGGTGAAGGCGGGTCGTGACATGCTGATCACCCATGGTGGTGTCAGGGTGGACGAGGGCTTCCATGCGCTAAGGGATAATCATTCCCGGGTGGAGGGTCTTTTTGTTGCGGGGGTAGACATAGGCGGTGCCGATGCGGACATATATAATGTAGAAATGTCCGGTCACGGGATAGGGTTTGCGCTCAATTCCGGGCGCATAGCCGCAATCACCGCCGCTGAGGAGATAAGAAATGCTTGATCTGGACGAGATAAAGGCAGCGTTTAATGACTACTCCCCAAAGATGCAGGGGATGGAGAAAGCATCGGCAGTCGTTCTTCCCATTATCAGGAAGGACGGCTGTCTTTGTGTGCTGTTTGAGGAAAGGGCCCATGGACTAAAAAGACAGCCGGGGGACATATGCTTTCCCGGTGGAAGGATAGAGCAGGGTGAAGAGCCCATGGATGCCGCATTGCGGGAGACTTGCGAGGAGCTTTTGCTAAAAAAGGACCGGATAGAAATAATATCCCGGTTAGATCCGATCTTAGGCCCCGGGAATCATTTTATCTTTCCTTACCTGGGAGTAATCCGCGGCTATGACGGGAGTTACTTTGAGGAAGAGGTAGATCACGTGTTTTCAATACCCTTAGATTACCTTATGGATCAAAAGCCTTCCCTTTATAGAAACAAAATGACACAGGAGATGCCCGGGGATTTTCCCTTCCACCTGGTAAGGGGAGGGAGGAATTATCCATTCAGGGGGCATACCGTGGATATGTACTTTTACGAGACTGATGAAGGCGTCATCTGGGGCGCCACTTCCAGGATCCTAAGGAGATTTTTGGAGATATTGAGGCAATAATAACAAAAAGTTACAGAACGTTTACAAAAATTTAACGGATTTTCACTTAATCTCCTTAAAAAAACATTGACAAACACCCCGTAATGTGTTACAATTCAATCCATTGCATGTAACAAATCGTAAAGATTTCGTAATAATTTAAGAAAAGACGTATCATATAATATAGATTGGAATGATAAAAAGAGATTTAAGGAGGTTTCTGATGCACAGGAAGGTAGCAACGAGCGTAGCTTCAGTGATAATGGCGGCCGCATTGGCCTTTAGTTCTTTGATGGGCACCACAGCGTTGGCGCAGAGCGCAACATCTTCAGGGGTCTCTGCGGTATTTTCGGAGAGCGTAGCCTCTATTTCGGTGGATACTGAAGATGCATCGGCATCTTCTGAAAGTGATGCCAATGATGCCGATGGCGATGATGGGGAAGCGGATTCAGTGAACGCAGCCGGCGTTTCAAGCATCCTGGCATCTGCGGTGGCAGATGCGTCTGTTGAGGATTCAGCTTCCGCTGCAGAGACTGCCACGGAGACGGCTGATGATGGGGAAGACTACTCGAGCCTCGGGGTATCTACGGCTGAGGATTATGTATATGTAAGGAAGTCCCCTTCCAAGAAGAGTGAGGTGGTAGGTTACCTCTACGCAGGGAATGTTGCCCAGGTAAAGAAGGTGGAGGGGAACTGGTACAAGATAAAGTCAGGCAATGTAAAAGGCTATGTGAAGGCAGATTACCTGGCAGTAGGAAATGAAAAGAAGATTAAGAAGGCGGCTACCCAGGTAGCTACCGTTAATACGGAGACGCTCCGCGTGCGTCAGGACGCAAGCGAAGATGCGGAGATAGTGACACTGGTGGCAGAGGATGATACTTTGGTGGTATCCAAGGATTCAGACAATGGCTGGGTGAAGGTAAAGACTTCCGAAGGCAAAGGCTATGTGTCAGATGAATATGTGGACATATCCTATGAGTACGATTACGGTGAGACCGTGAAGGAAGTAGAAGAAAGGGTGGCAGCAGAAGAAGCGGAAGCTGCGGCAGCGGCAGAGGCAGCGGCAGCAGAGGCGGCTGCATCTGCAGGGACTACATATGACGGCTCCACGTCGAGCTATACATCAAATGGGTCGTCATCGTCCGGCTCTACTTCCAATAGCTCGGGAAGTTCGTCTTCAAGCTCCAGCTCGTCTTCAAGCTCCGGCTCATCATCTTCGGGCTCCAGCTATTCTGCTCCATCAGGATCTTCGGGCACATCGGTGGCATCCTATGCCTGCCAGTTTGTCGGGAATCCTTATTCATGGGGCGGAACGTCCCTGACGAATGGGTGCGATTGTTCCGGTTTCGTAATGAGCGTTTACGCAAAGTTTGGAAAATCCCTTCCCCACAGCTCATCA
>CAJOPH010000086.1 GCA_905236805.1 uncultured Eubacterium sp.
CCAATGCCCTCATCTGACCATCCACCAGGATTCCTCCGAATGCCCCGTCCGTCCCAAGGTCTGCCTTCACTGCCACAAAGGGAGGCGTATCTACAGAAACCAGGTACTGCTTTTCTTTGAAACACTCCTCATCGAATCCATTCATACTGTAGGCGTTATAATTTTCCATGGTCTCTTTCAAGACTTCATACGGAATCCTGATTTTTTCTGAAAGTTCTTCTATCGACTCTGCCATGAAGACTTTTTCATTGTCCTTTATGGAATCTTTTATTTGTTTCATGGCCGTTTGCTCATCCTCAGGGAAAGGAGGCATAATATAGTATCTTCCCACCATTATCTATCATGGTACCATTATACATCCATCGGGATGTCAATTAAAGGACTTAATTTGTATTTGAAAGTGTCTTCTTTTGCTATAAATAATAAGCAGGAGGGGGATAAATCCCCTCCTGCTTATTTGATCTTTGTTATCGATCCATCGTTTATTTCACATATTCCGCGGCTTCCTTTCCGGCATTTCTTCCGGAAAAAATGGTATAACTCATCTCGGAACCCGAAAGCGCATACCTTCCCGCAAGCCATCCCGAGGTCATGACCCCCGCTCCGTAGAGCCCCTCTATCGGATAGCCGTCCTCTTTTATCACCCTCTGTCTGTCGTCTATCTTTACACCCCCAAGGAGTGTGTCTATTCCGGACTCACCGCGCATCACGTAGAAAGGTGGGGTAGATACCGGATAAAGGTAATGCGGAGCCTTTAAGAGCTTGGCATCGTATTTCTTGGCGCAGGCCAAATTATACTCGTCTATGGTATTCTGAAGGTTTTTCACGGGGCATCCGATAAACTCTGCCATCTCCTCCACGCTTTGGCAGATCTTCGTCCTTCCCCCTTCGGCCTCGTGGTCAAGGTGCTTTCTGATATGCTGCCTCCATACTTCCACGGCATTATCTTCCTTGCAGTAGCCCCCAAAGCTCACCATGGGTGCGTCTATGATGGAGGCAATGAGCCTCTCCACATAATAATCCTTCCCTTCTTCCATCATGGAAACATGGGCATCGTCAAATATCGCGTAGCATACCTTGCCCGGCTGCCTGTCTATGGAGGTTGCCACCATCCAGTCATACTCGTTTTCCGTGATCCATCCCTCGTCCACGAAACGCTCTCCCATTTGGTTTACTTTGATATTGTGGGGACGGCGCATCAGCGTGGATGCTATCTCCGACGCACCCGGCCAGTGGTTGTGGGGACCTATGCACATCACCGATACATCCCCGATGGCCGCCCCGGCTTCCTCTGCCATCAAAAGACCATCACCCGTATTATGTGGGACGTTTGCCATTATCTTGACTTCGTTTTCCTTGTCCCTGTGCGTGAAGCGGTTTATTAAATCCTGATTTGCGGAGATGGATCCCGTGGCCAGTATCACGGCCTTTGCATGGACCGTTACATCTTCACCGTCCTTGGTTTCGGCCTTTACACCGCATACCTTCCCTTCATTGTCCTTTATGAGCTCTTTGGCCCTGGTATTTATCTTTATCTCAATGCCATACCTTTCGCATCCGTCCACCAGGGTCTTTGTGAGCCTCTTTCCCTGCGGCTCCATGTGCCACACCTTCCCATCGTAGGACGCCAAACGGTGCAGGGTATTCCTGAATTTGTGCGGGTCAGGCATCTCCGTGACCGCCAGGTCATACTTTAATCCCAGATCCTCGAGCCATTCAAAGTTTTTCCCGGTCCCGCTTATCCATTTTCTCACCAGCACCGCGTCGCAGTCCCAGTTGAATACCTGCATCAGCTCCTTGTAGGCATCGTCCGCGGAATAGTTCATCCCCTGCCTTCTTTGAACCGGGGTGTCTATCCCCATCATGCCCGCGCTCATGAGGGTGCATCCCCCGGGGTGGTTTTGCTTTTCCAGTATCAGCACTTCCTTTGCCCCGTTCTGCCTCGCAGTAATGGCTGCGCTAAGACCACCTCCTGCCGCACCCACCACGCATACGTCTACCGTCTTTTCCATAAAAAACTCCTTATTTTCTTAAAAACTCCATAATCCTCTGCAGCCTGTCAACGGTAACGGCATTGCCACCGTCTTTAAGCATCTTTAGCATGTTTCTTTTGGCCTCGTCCAGCTCCATTGCCTTTGCGGCCTCTTCCAGGCGGGGAACCATTGTGTTTTTGTACTGTTTTATGATCATGGCATCCCTACCCTTGAGAAGGGATTGGTTCATGCCCCCCTGCAGGTAAAACAAAGGCTCTTTTACATGGTTTTTTATCTTTAGGCCTTCCTCCACGGCCTCTCCTTCTATCCCCATCCCTACAGCTATGACCGCTTTTATCCTATATCTTTTTGCGGCCTTTTTATATCCTGTTATTTTGCCTTTCCTTACCCATCCCATGAAGATGATCTCTGAATTTTTTTTGATTTTTCCCTTGGCTTCATCGGGCGGATACAGGGGGACGGAGAGCTTTTTTGCCAAAAGTTCCGCATATTTTCCGGTATGGCCCGCATTGGATACATATACGACAGCATCCATAAAAAATCCCCCTTTAGGAAGTAACTTTAAATTACAAAATACCCCTCGGAGCTGTACAGATAAGACTCCAGGTGTACATTGTCCACGTCAAGTCGCTTTAGCTCTTCATTTTCCACCAGGTACGCCCTGTCATCGTCCAGGGCATACACGCGGTAGATGATCACGTTCATATCATCCCCCACATGAATCGGCCTTCGGTCGATGGATCTGTAGGCGGTCAATATGACACCGTTTACATCCAGCTTTACCTCATAGGACGATCCCCTGAATAAAATATCAACGATCTTTCCTTTTTCGGATATTTCCACGAAATTCTTAAACCTTTCATTGTCACTCTTGAAGGCTTCAATGAATTCCGGGCGTATGACGGCCTTTTTATATTTCCCCTGTGGGAAGCCTTTTAGCTTGTGGTAGTCTTCCACCACGGTGGATCTGCCTATGAACCCGGATACGAAGGGGGTCTTGGGGTTTTGGTAGATTTCCACGGGAGAGCCCATCTGCTCTATCCTTCCCTTGTTGGTGACTATGATCTCGTCTGCCACCTCCACCGCTTCATCCTGGTCATGGGTGACAAATATGCTGGTGACCCCCACCTTAAAGATCATCTCTCGCAGCCAGCTCCTTAGCTCCTGGCGTACCTTCGCGTCTATCGCCGCAAAAGGCTCATCAAGAAGCAGCAGGGACGGACGGGGCGCAAGCGCCCTCGCAAAGGCTACCCTCTGCCTCTGCCCTCCCGAGAGCTGATTGGGATACCTTCCCCCAAGGTCTTTAAGGTCTGTCAGCTCCAACAGTTCCTCAACCCTTTCCCTTATACGGGCTTTGGGTTCTTTTTGTATCTCCAGACCAAAGGCGATATTGTCATAGACGTTCATGTAGCGAAACAGGGCATAGCTTTGAAAAACGAACCCTATCCCTCTTTCCTTTGGTGAAAGGTCATTTACCCTTACGCCGTCTATGTATATATCCCCGGATGTGGGCATATCCAATCCGGCCAGCATCCTTAAGATAGTGGTTTTCCCGCTTCCCGAAGGTCCAAGGAGCGCTACCAGCTTTCCCTTTTCTATTCCGAAGGAGACATGGTCAGATGCCTTAAAATCCCCGAAATTCTTGCAGATATCTTTTAATTCCACGTACATCATTTATCTCCCTTAGGAACTATTTCTTACCGTTCCTTAACCCGGCCGCCGTGTTCAAAAATATTCCTTATAACGAGCACTATGATCGCCATGATGACCAGCAGGGATGAGACCGAAAATGCCGCCGTAATGGAATCCGAATCGCCCGAAAGATACAGGGCGTCTATCTCCAGCGGCAATGTGAATGTCCCGCCCCTGGTCTTTGACAATGCGTTTACCGCCCCAAACTCCCCCAGAGCCCTCGCCGCGCAGAGGATCATCCCATAGACCAACGCCCATTTCATATGGGGAAAGGTGATCTTCCGGAAAATGGTAAAGCCCTTTGCCCCCATGGCAGCAGCGGCTTCCTCCTCATCGGTACCCACGGCGTTAAGCACGGGTATTATCTCCCTGGATACGAATGGAAACGTAACGAATATGGTCGCAAGTATTACGCCGGGCAAAGCAAAGACCACCTGAAAATCCGTACCAAACGTATCATTTATCCATTCCAGGAGAGGGTATGCCCAGCCAAGCCTCCCGAAGGTCATGATGTACGAAAGCCCCGCGATGACGGGTGATATGGAAAAGGGAATATCTATCAGCGTGGATAATACCTGTTTTCCCCTAAAGTCAAACCTGGTAATGGCAAATGAGGCAACTATCCCAAAGAACGTATTTACCGCCAGCGTCACAAGGGTGGCAAGTATGGTAACAAATAGCGCCGAAGTCACGTAATCCGTGGTCAGTGAATCCAGGTAAAACCCAAATCCCTTTGACAGTGAATTCCTGATAATGGATACCAAAGGCAAAAAAAGCGCAAACAATATGAATAACACCGTAACGGCTATCAAGACTCTCCTTGTTCCTTTCGACTTAGGTAACGCATCCCCCGGCTTTGAAGATATGATGTCTCCCCCGGACGTGCGCCTTGACTGATAGGCCTGTACCATGTTTATCAAGAACAATAAAACGAATGAAATAATGAGCAGCACCAGCGCTATGGCCGTCGCGCTTTCATAGTCCATGTAATTTAGTTTTTGCATGATGATGTAGGAAACCACCTGCGTATGCTCCCTGGCGCTGTTTCCCGAAATATAGATGACGGAGCCGTACTCGCCTATCCCCCTGGCAAAGGCCAGCCCGAACCCCGTAAGAAGGGCGGGGGTAAGCTCCTTCAGGATGACCTTCCTAAAGGTCTGACAGCCCGATGCCCCAAGGATGTAGGCGGCTTCCTCATATGCCGGATTTAGCTTTTCGAGGACCGGCTGAACGGCCCTTACCACGAAGGGCAGCCCTATGAATACCAGAGCCACCATAAGCCCCAGGTGGGTATATGAAACACGTATGCCTATCCGGGAAAGAGGGCCGCCTATCTCACCCGTATCAGAATACATCTTGGACAACGTGATGCCTGCCACCGCCGTGGGAAGGCAGAACGGAAGTTCGATAAGACCGTCCAGTATCCTCTTGAAAGGAAAGTCATACCTCACCAGGGTCCATGCCACTACCACACCGAATACGCAATTGATAAGGGCCGCTATCAGGGAAAAAACAATGCTGGTGGCAAACGCCCACAAAACATTGGAATCCGAGATCACGGACCAAAAATCCTTTGGGTCCATCCTAAGCGAATACACCATCACGGACGCCAGGGGGATAAGTATCAATATGGACAGCATTGCCACGGTAATCCCTAAGGTCAAATGAAACCCCGGGATCACCCTCACTTTTTTGGTATCAGTTCCCGTAAATCTCATCAAATATTGCCCCATCATCGAAGAATTTTTCGTAGGCTTCATCCCATCCTCCGAAATCATTGATCGTGCACATCTCAACATTCAGGTCAAAGGTATCCGAAAAAGAATTGAGTATCTCTTCATTGGATGGCCTGTATCCGTTTTCCCCGATGAGCTTTTGGGCCTCATCAGAGTACAGATACTCCAGGTATTCTTTGGCAAGGTCTGTCACTCCATCTTTTTCGGCATTTTCATCCACTATCGCCACGGAGGGCTGCGCCAGGATGGATACGGAAGGCGTGACTATCTCATACTCACCGGGGTACTCCGCCAAAGTATTTATGGCCTCGTTTTCCCATGCTATAAGGACGTCCCCTTGTCCATTTTCCACAAAGGTCGTTGTGGCGCCCCTGGCTCCCGAATCCATGACGGTAACGTTATTGTAGAGATTTCTTTCAAACTCTTTTATTTTTTCCTCATCCCCGTCATATAGCCTTGACGCATACTCCCATGCCGCAAGGAAATTCCAGCATGCACCGCCCGAGCTTTTCGGATCGGGATTGATGATCTCCACGCCGTCCTTTATAAGGTCATCCCAGTCACTTATTCCCTTTTCATTTCCCGCACGCACCAAAAATACTATGGTGGACGTATACGGGGATGAATCCAGGTCAAACTCGTCTATCCAGCCCTCATCGATAAGACCCGCCTGCTCTATCAGGGTAATGTCGTGGGCTAGGGCCAATGTAACAACATCAGCATCCGCCCCCTCTACCACCGACCTGGCCTGGGATCCGGATCCCCCGTGCGACTGGACGATTTCCACATCATTTCCCGTCTCTTCCTTGTAGTGTTCCTTGAAAAGCTCGTTGTATGCCTGGTAGAGCTCCCTGGTGGGATCGTAGGAAACATTGGTCAGAGTCAGTGACCCTGCCGCATCGCCCGAACCTGATGAACCGGATTCCCCATTGTCCGAAGATCCTCCACAGGCAGCAAGAGACAACGTCAAAGCCCCCGCAAGAACACAAGATGCAACCTTACTTAAAATATTTTTCTTCATGGTATTACCTCACCCTCAGAAACTGTAAATACAGTCTTTTCCTCCAAGAAAAAACCGGCGCCTCACAAGGCGCCGGCAATATATTCATGCAACGAATATCAGTCCTTTCTGACGATGGTAGCGCAACCCATACCACCCCCGATGCAGAGCGTGGCAAGTCCTGTCTTTACATCATCCCTCTTCTGCATCTCATTGAGAAGAGTTACCAGAATCCTCGCTCCCGACGCACCTACGGGGTGACCCAATGCGATGGCTCCTCCATTTACATTGAGCTTCTCGTTCGGGAACCCTAAGTCCCTCGCAACAGCCAAAGACTGCGTAGCGAATGCCTCATTGGCCTCGATAAGGTCGATGTCGTCTATGGTAAGGCCTGTCTTTGCGAAGGTCTTCCTTACGGCAGCCACGGGACCTACTCCCATGATGGCAGGATCTACCCCGCCCAAAGCCCCGCCTACATATGTGGCCATAGGGGTAACTCCCAGCTCCTTGGCCTTTTCTTCCGTCATGAGAACGAGGGCGGCCGCCCCGTCATTGATACCGGATGCGTTACCTGCGGTAACCACTCCACCTTCCTTGCCCGATGCGCACCTTAGCTTGGAAAGGCTTTCCTTGGTGGTGCCGGGACGGGGTCCTTCATCCGTATCCACGACGATGGTCTCTTTCTTTTTCTTTACTTCGATGGGAACTATCTCGTCCTTGAACTTTCCTTCTTCCTGAGCCTTTACCGCCTTCTGCTGGCTCCATGCAGCAAACTCATCAAGCTCTTCACGGGTGAGATTATATTTTTCTGCCACGTTCTCGGCAGTGATCATCATATGGTAGTCATTGAAGGCATCCCACAATGCGTCGTTGATCATAAGGTCCTTGAGCTTGCCATCGTTCATGCGGTATCCATAACGTCCGTTCATGACAGCGTAGGGTCCCTGCGACATATTCTCCATGCCGCCTGCCACTACGATGTCGGCATCGCCTGCCTGGATCATGTTTGCAGCATTGTTTACGCACTTAAGACCGGATCCGCACACTACATTGAGGGTGAAAGCCGGTACCTCCACGGGAAGACCTGCCTTGATGGATGCCTGACGTGCCGGGTTCTGCCCGAGACCTGCCTGGATGACACATCCGAAGTGAACCTCATCCACATCCTTGGGATCTACCTTTGCGCGCTTTACGGCTTCCTTGATGACGGCTGCCCCAAGATCTACGGCCTTAACATCCTTGAACTGACCTCCCATCTTTCCAATGGCAGTACGGACAGCACTAACGATAACTACCTTTCTGGACATATCTTTTTCTCCTTTTCGTGAATACCTGTTATTTACAATGCAAAAAAAATGCAGGAGATGGGACTTGAACCCACACGATGTTGCCACCACAGGCACCTGAAGCCTGCGCGTCTGCCAATTCCGCCACTCCTGCTTATAGCAAACGACAAAAAAATCTTTATGTCTGCTGCAAAACCAACTTGTTTATTTTAACAGTTTCAAATGAATATGTCAAGATTTTTTTTGACCGCTGCCTGCCTTTGTGTTATAATGATCGGTGTAAAGATCAATGCTATCCTAAAGGTGATTCTTATGATAAAAAAATACCATACCGCCTGCAGGGGCTGCCACGGGGGATGCATCCTCGAGCTTTCCTTTGAGGACGAGAGGCTGGTGGGCGCAAGTCCCTTTGACGGTCCTTTAAACAAAAACAGGGCATGCGGAAAAGGCATGACCATAGTAGAGCAGACCTACCATCCGGACAGGCTCCTTTATCCATTGAAAAGGACGGGTGGGAGAGGGGAGGGCAAATGGGAAAAAATCTCCTGGGATGAGGCCTACGAAGAAATATCCGACAGGCTCTCGGATATCATCGAAAAACACGGGGCAAAGGCCATATCCACCGTCACCGGCACAGGCCGCCACCTAAACTCCCACCTGATGCGCTTCGGGCACGCGTTAGGCACCCCTAACAATATGTCCAACGGGGCATTTATCTGTTTGGGTCCCAGGCGCACGTCCGCCATCTACACATCGGGGGTCTTTTCGGGCGCCGACTATTATGGGGATGTACCTCCCGCGGGCATGGTGGTGTGGGGATCTTCACCCGATACCTCAGGCCCCGACGGAGAGCTCCAGTGGCATATAAAGAAAATGGTACAAAAAAAAGTCCCCATGCTGGTCATTGACCCCTATCCCGGATTTCTTCCAAAGAACGCCTCCATCTGGCTGAGGATAAGGCCGGGGACGGATGGGGCGCTGGCCTTGGGGATCATAAACATCATTATTGAAAAAGGCCTTTATGACAAAGAATTCGTAAAAGAGTGGTCTTTTGGCTTTGACGAATTAAAAAAACGCGCCAGGCAATATGACACAAAAACCGTATCAAAGATCACGCTCATCCCGGAGGAAGATATCCTAAGGGCGGCCGTCTTCATGTCTAAGACCCGTCCCCTCTCACTCGAATGGGGACCTGCCATGGAGCAGAGCGTAAATGCCTTCCAGAGCTGCAGGGCGATCTTTTGCCTGATGGGGCTTTTGGGAAATTACGACGTGCCCGGGGGCCTCATAGAAAGCTCAGAGATAGCTCCCCCCGCAGACCCAAGGTTTGACCTTGTCCCAAAGGAAAATATGGATCTTGCCATAGGACGGGGGTGGGGAAGATTCGGTCCACCCTTCGGGCATCCCTACGCCATCCTTGATGCCATGAAGAATGCCAATCCCTACAGGATAAGGGCTCTTTTTGCCCACGCCACGAATTCACTGCTTTGCATGGCGGATTCGAAGCATACCTATGAGTGCCTTATGGAGTTGGAGTTTTTTGTCTGTATGGACATCTTCATGACACCCACCGCAGAGCTGGCCGATATCGTGCTTCCCGCCGCCCTCTGGCCTGAGGTAAACTGCCTCTTTGGTATGCCCGAATTTGCCGACCATGCGCTGCTAAGGCAAAAAAAGCTTCACCAAACGGGTGAGGCAAAGTCCGATGAGGCGTTCTTCATAGAGCTTTCCCGAAAAATGGGTATAGACTATGGGGCAGACTCGGAAGAAGAAATATTAAACGATATCCTTTCCGAAATGGGAAAAAGACGCCCCGAATATGACGACCTTACATTTGACGCCTTCCCCGAGGAGGGGTTCATCGCGCCAAAAAGACAATACTTTAAATACAGGCAAAGGGGAGGCTTCAACACGCCCTCCAAAAAATTTGAATTTTACAGCAATGAAGCGGAAAAAGACGGACTTGACCCCCTTCCCTTCTGGAAAGAAGTGCCCGAGTCACCCGTCTCAAGGCCCGACCTTAAGGACAAATATCCCCTGATACTGACCACGGGCAAGAGGATCCAGAACTTCTTCCTTTCAAACAACAGACAGGTAAGATCCATGCGGAGGTCAAGGCCCTTTCCCCTGGCATCCCTGTCGCCCGGTGCCGCGGAAAAATACGGCATATCAGAAGGCGAATGGATATTCATAGAGACCATGAGGGGAAAGATCACCCAGAAAGCCCATATCACCCCGGAGCTTTCGGACAATGTAATACACTGCGAGGTGGGATGGTGGTACCCGGAGGATCCTTCGCCCCTGCACGGCGCATTCGAGTCGAATGTGAATGTTTTAACGATAGGCGCCCCTCCCTACGATGAGATGGGAGCCTACCAGCTTAGGGCACTTTTGTGCCGGATTTCCAAAAATCCCGACGGAATAAAGATCGAAGAAAGATACTACGCTTCGAAATATTATGCCGGCCTAAAGCCCTCAAAGATGGGAAAATATATTACATATGACCCCATGAAGTGTGACCTGTGCGGTGAATGCGTAGCGGCATGCCCCAAAGGACTTTTCTTTATTCGTACCATCGGGGAGGATACTTTGGTGGTAATGAAAGATGAAGGATCATGCATCGGATGCAGGGCATGCGTAAGAAAGTGCGCAAATGAATCTTTGTCATACGGGTAGGCTTTTATGGCAAACAACAAAGGCGCCCCGTCAGGCGCCTGCAATCTCCCTTGCCACGAACACCCCCGATGCCGACGCGTGTGACAGCGAATGGGTTACACCGCTTCCATCGCCTATTATGTAAAGGCCCTTGTGCCTGCTTTGGAGGGTGTCATCGAGCTCTACTTCCATATTGTAAAACTTAACCTCCACGCCGTAGAGCAAAGTATCATCGTTGGCCGTCCCCGGGGCTATCTTATCCAGGGCATATATCATCTCGATGATCCCGTCCAGTATCCTCTTTGGAAGGACCAATGACAGATCCCCGGGGGTGGCCGCGAGGGTGGGACGCACCGTCCCTTCCTCTATCCTCTTTTTCCTGCTGCGCCTTCCCCTCTCAAGGTCCCCGAACCTCTGGACTATCACCCCTCCCCCGAGCATATTGGAAAGTCGGGCTATGCTTTCCCCGTAGCCGTTGGAATCCTTGAAGGGCTCGGAAAAATGCTTCGATACCAAAAGGGCGAAATTCGTATTCTCCGTCTTCATTTCGGAATCTTCGAAGCTGTGACCGTTTACGGTGATGATGCCATTGGTGTTTTCATTCACCACGATGCCGTTCGGGTTCATGCAAAAAGTCCTCACCCGGTCTTCGAATTTCTCTGTGCGGTAGACTATCTTTCCCTCATACAGCTCATCGGTGATATGCGAAAATATCTCCGCCGGAAGCTCCACCCTGACGCCTATGTCCACCCTGTTTGACATGGTCTTTATCCCCAAGTCCCCGCAGATGCCTTCCATCCACTTGCTGCCGGATCTGCCCACGGAGATCACGCACTTTCGGGAATGAAATGTTCCTTTCCCACAGACAATGTCAAATCCTTCCGATGTATCCTTGATGGTATCAACCCTCGTTTCAAAATAAAAATCCACCTTGTCCTTGAGCTCTTCGTAAATCCTTCCAAGGACCAC
This sequence comes from uncultured Eubacterium sp., assembly GCA_905236805.1. Classification (GTDB taxonomy): domain Bacteria; phylum Bacillota; class Clostridia; order Lachnospirales; family Lachnospiraceae; genus RUG14243. The sequence continues at coordinate 11,333 of CAJOPH010000086.1, forward strand.
GTAATTTACGTCAGTCCCCAGATGGCGGACCTGTGCCTCAAGGAGGGTTAGTTTGTTCTGCATGCAGGTCTTTTTGAGGGGCGTCCCCGAAGTGGAGAACATACGTGTGCCCCCACCCCCGTGGGCGACGTTGATGTCGTCTACGTATTTCATCAGCCCAATGGCTTTGTCCCTCCCGATGTATTCGTAGAGGGTTCCCCCGAAATCATTCGTGATATTGTACTTCCCATCGGAAAATGCCCCCGCCCCGCCGAAGCCCTTCATGATGGAACATACCCTGCAGCCTGCGCAGGACTTTACCTTTATGCCATCTATGGGGCATTTCCTTTTGTCAAGCGGATAGCCTTCCTCGAACACGCCCACCTTAATGGACGGATCTTTCTTCAAGAGCTCATATGCGCAGAAAACCCCACCGGGTCCTGCCCCTATAATGGAAACATCGTAATTCATGGCATTCTCTCCGAAATCTTTTGATCTACCGAACCGGCGCAGCATGAAACGGGTAAATGCGTTACCCATTACACATTTATTTCAGGGGATATTATAACATATATCAATATTCTATTCAAGCCGGTTTCGGTTCTCATAAAAACAAGAATTTCACAAACCTATTGACTTTCCTTGGGAAAAGTTTTATAATGTTTCGTAATTGTAAGGTTTATCGATAATAAACTGCAAGTAAGATTGATGTAAGGAGGCGATCATCATGGCAGATATAAGTTTCAATGATACACAGGTAAAGCAGCAGGTCAATCAGGTAAACCCTGTCCAAAACGCCCCACAGGTGCATGAAATATCAGCCGACATCAATAAGACTCCCGTGTCCGCCCCTGCTGAGAAATCATCTTTCGAAAACGAATCTTTGGAAAACGTCGTGGCTACATCGGAACATGGAGACACGGTTCAGGTTTTTGACGAAGGCGAGGAGAAATCGTCCACCATTCCACAGTTCGGAAATCCCGGCAATGACTATACGATTGCGGGTACCTTCCCCGAGGAAGATAAGGCCATAGGCACATCCCGCGATGAGGAAGGCGAGGATATACAGATCACCTCCCTGGCAGGTTATACCGAAGCACAGCTCGAGCAGCTCTACCGGGACGGTGAGATTACCAAGCAGGAATACGAAAGGGAAATAGCCGAGGATGAGGCCCTTACCGAAGAGGCTGATGAGGACAGGGAGGAACTCTCATATGAAACAGTCCTGGCAGAGGACGCCTTGGTGGAAGGCAGGCGCATCCGGAATGCCATGGATAACATACAAAGTCCTGATTCTTCGGACACCATATCCGCCGCGACGCGATCCGAAATCGTAAGGAACACCGAGGGCATAGGTGAGTTTGCGGAAGATGAGGCTTTGGATAACGCCCGGGCAGCAGGCATCCCCACCACCGCGTTTACCCCCTATGACACCGATGATACGGCTGACAAGATAGCAACGAATTACCAGAGCCGTGACGTTTCGAACGTGACACTTTCCTAATGCAGAGATGACAAAAGGACCGGATATTCATCCGGCCCTTTTTTTGTTGTTCTTTCTTATGAATTCCAGGTACTCGTCCTTAGGTATGGGCTTTGAAAAATAAAATCCCTGGATATGCTCCACCCCGAAGGATGAGAGAGTGTCAAGCTCTTCTTTGGTCTCCACCCCTTCACAGACTATCTCCATCCCCATCTCCTTGAACATGGGGATGACATGTGCAAACATCTTCCTGGTCTTTTCATTCTCAAAATACGAATGTGTCATCTTGTAATCAAACTTGATGATGTCCACCGGCATCGAAGTCAAATAGTCAAGGTTTGAATGCCCGGTCCCAAAATCATCCAGGGAAAATCTAACTCCCGCCCCCATCAGATCGTGCATATTCCTCATCAGGTTCTTTGAAGCCGTGATCTGGGCAGTCTCCGTGATCTCCAGATTGATCCTTTCGGTAGATATACCTATATCTTCCATTATCGTAAGGTACCTGTCCGCCAAGTCCCTTTGGCTGCACTGTGTGGCAGAGAGGTTCACCTCTATGTAGTCGAGCCCCATGGATATGGCCTTCGTATCCTTAAGAAACCTGCAGGTCTGCCGGAATACTTCCTCACCCAGAGGCAATATGAGGCCAGTCTCCTCCGCAAGACCTATAAACACTCCGGGGGGAACCAGGGTGCCGTCATCCCTCCTTATCCTAACGAGGGCCTCTGCCGACGAAAAACTGGCGGTCCTATTGTCATATATGGGCTGGAAGAATACCTCCACCCTGTCTTCAGCGAGGGCAGACTTTATTTCATCAAGGACAGCCTGTCTTTTATTTGACATCTCCAGTATTTCACGGGTCACCATAAAGTCCTCTCCCGTGTCGTTCCCTGATTCTATGCTGTTGAGCATATCATGAATGACATATTCATGGAGCCTTTGAAGGTCTTCGAAGCTGGAGGCAATACTGCTGTCCGTAAACTTAAGGAACTTTGCCCCAAGCTTTCCGAAGACCGTATCTTTTTCTTTCCTTCTTTCCGCCAAAAATGTCTTGGCCAAAGAAAGCGCCTCCTCCATGTCATCGGGATCTCTGGTCAGCATGATGAACTCTGTCCCCGCATAACGAAACGGCTGTGCCTTACGCTGCGAGTTTAAAAAATCGCAGAGCTTTATCATGCCTACCTGAATCTCCGAAACGGTGATGTCCTTTTCCTCAGGATACAGCATAATCCCATATCCGCTGAATGGCTCGTTTTGTTCATAGCACTGGTTCAGGTAGAGCCTTAAGGCGCTTAGGGAAAATACTCCCGATTCCCTATCTATGAGGGAGAGGGGATTTTCCATCTCCGCAAATAACACCGTAAGCCCGAGCGCCGTGGCAAAGCCCACCAGAAGGAGCTGATTGTTGAAAAACTGTATGACGGCCGCCAGTATCCATATTCCCAGCCATATGCCGACAGAAGTCCTCCGAAGGAGGCTTATCTTCTTCCTGTAAAACCACGTGGCAATAATGCTGTTTATGATAAACAGCAAAGAAATCGCATAGGTCGTCATCACGGAAGGTCCGTAAGTGTAAAGCTCTATGCCATCGTCATACCTGTATATGGGAAGGATGAATACAATGACGGAAACTATCACGTCCAGTATGACCACTCCCTTTTGCATCTTCTTCCTGGAAGAGGAAAACGCAGGGTCGCTCATGAGGTAATAAAAGGTGGTCATGCTGACGCAAAGGAGGGAGCAAAGATAGGCTTTACAGACTATGTCCACGAAAACATCCGGAAGCTTCCCCACATACACTATGGCTACCACCGACCCCGCATCCAGGATGAGGGAGATCATCCCCACCACAACGGCCACGAAAAAAGCCTTGGTATTATCCAAATTAAGCACCCTGCGCCTCAGGCTGAGAATTATGACAAGCTCCAGCAGGGCGATTCCGCAAATCTGCGTAAGAATCCGAAAAACAATCAAACTATCACATCCTTGTTTAGGAACTGTAGAATAATAAGTTGTGCATTTTATTGTTCTATAGTTCCTTAGTTAAAGCCCACTATCCTTTGTGCTATCCTGTAGAGTAAAACGGTCATCATCCTTCCCTGTTTTCCCGGAAGGTTCATCAAGATTCCCATTATCCCGTTTCTCATTTTCACGTAAAATCTTAGGTTGTACTTCCTGAGATAACGCCACAGTTCCTTTTTCTTTTGGTAATTTTCCCCGGTTCCTGACCTCAAAAGCAGCACTGTGGATACCACGGTAAGTATCTCAAGGTAATTGAACATATACCTTCTGAGGTTCGTATTGTATATGTCCTTGTAGAGGTCATATGACTCTATGAGGAGCTTGTTTACCAAGATCTGCTGGTCTATCCTCTCTATCATCACCTCTTCATTAACCGACTGGTCTTCCCTGCCTATGTAGTAATGATAAAGATCCACATCCAGGTAATACATGTGCCTTACGAAGGGAAGGGGCTGATAGACGTAAAGATTGTCTACGTAGAACGTATGTTCAGGAAGGACGATGCCGCATCTCCTAAGCACCTGTGTCCTGTATGTCACGGAATGCATAAGGAGGTACTTGCCCTTTCTTATCTTCATGAGATCCTTCCACCTGAAGATCTTGTTCTTTGGAAAAAGCCCCGGGTATTTCATCACGCTCTTTTTCTTTGCGCCGACCTTGTCATAGACAAAATTCGTGATCATCATGTCTATGGGAGGCTCCTTCCCGGATGACGCGGACTCTTTGTTCTTGCGCAAGACATCAAGCATCTCAAGCAAGGCGTAAGGATCTGCCCAGTCATCGCTGTCTACCACCTTGAAATACTCTCCCCCGGCAAGCTTAAGCCCCTCGTTTATCCCGGAGCCATGCCCCCCGTTTTCCTTGTGGATCGCACGAACCATTCCGGGATATTTTTCCTGATATTCCAAAGCCTTCCCATAGGTACCGTCAGAGGATCCGTCATCTATGATGAGTATCTCCGCCTCATCCCCCGCCGCAAGGAGCGACCTTACGCTCCTGTCCATGTAGCTTTCTGAATTGTAGCAGGGCACGATAAAGGATATGAGCTTTTTCATTTAGCCCTCCTGTCCCAATACATGGGCCCTTCTCAAAGCCACGATCACCTCAGGCGCGAGGATAACGGCGATGACCATCTTCCCTATGTCGCCCGGAATAAAGGGTATGACCCCGGCCATCATGGCTGCCCCTATGTCCATCCCCGTAGAGAACATGAGCCATCCTGTGCCCAGCGCATAAAGCGCTGCCGTCCCTGCTGCCATCCCCACGAAAACCATCACGCGGTCTTTTATTCCAAACCGGGTGAATTTTTCAACGAATACGCCCAATATCAGAGCCAAAATGATATACCCTACCAGATATCCGCCCGTAGGTCCAAGGAGCTTTGAAGGTCCTCCCGTATAACCCGAAAAGACAGGGAGCCCTGCGAATCCCAAAAGGAGGTAGGCTGCCACGCTTAACGTACCTAACTTGATTCCCAACACATATACGGAAAAATACACCACCAGGGTGGCAAGTGATATCGGCACAGGTCCTATCGGCAGGGCAATGGGCGCAAGGACGCACATAAGGGCGCACATCACCGCTGCCATGGCTGTTTCTTTTACGGATAATTTGTTCATGAATTTTCCTCCTATTATTTTTTCCTTCTATTATTTTTTCCTCCTAAGATCTTTTGCTCATAAAGGAACTTTTTATACGGTTCCTAATCAATCTTCACTATCGCCATACTGTTGGGATTGTTGATGGGAAGGGGCTTTGCGCACTCCAAAAAACATTCATGCCCATTTGCGAAATGAAAGAACGACAGCTCATTCGAGTCGTAATTGAGGGAAACAAAATGTTTCCCGTCAGGGAACATCCCAAGGCTCTTGGGGTAGTTGCCCCCCACCATGCCATCACCCATGAAGGTGAGCCTTCCGTCTTTGTCATTTCTCTTGAATATGGTGACAGTATCTATCCCGGCATTGGAACAGATAAGGTAATCCTGCCCGGGCGTCATGATAAGCTCCGAACCCGCCGACGGCTCGTTTTCTTCCGGATCGGAGCTGGGTATGCTCTGTTGCCTCTCCAGATAAGGACCTTCCTCTGTGTCCCTGTATTCACAGACCTCCACCATGCTGTTCATCTCATCTATGATGTAGGCATATTTTCCATCCCTTGAAAACATCATGTGCCTGGGTGCGGAATCCAAAGGAAGGTGAAGGATATTCACCAGGTCTATCTTTCCCGTGCCATGGTCAAACTCATAAATCTTCACGCAGTCAAGACCATTGTCCACGGCGCACAGGTACTTCTCATCGGGAGTGAGCATCACGCAGTTTACATGGGGGGCAATGTTTCTCCTTCCGACGGTCTTTCCTATGCCCTTGTGGTAGACTGCATCTGCCACCTCGCCCACGCTCCCGTCGTCATTAAGGTGCATCACCGTAACCCTCCCGTCGTAGTATCCCGCCACAAAGAGGTATTTATTGGCCCTGTCCGTGGAAAGAAAACACCCCCTTATGCCGCCTATCCACTTTTTGTTCAGCTCTTCCAAGCCCCCGTCATCCAGTATCCTGAAGGAAATGACCCCCAGATCCGATGTCGCGTATAGAAAACGCTGGTCTTTGGAAGCTACAAGGTGCGAAGGATTTTCGGCGATGAAAACATCGCGCTCGGACATAAATCCCTTATCGACGTCCACATCCAGAATGTGGAGCCCCCGCTTGTCCTCGTTCGTGTAGGTCCCCACATAAGCCACATATTTATCCATTAACACCTCACCCCTTTCTTCTCATGATATCGTATCTTGTAAGCCCCGCATTGCCAAGGTCTATCCATATTCCTTCCTTGGAATGGGGACACGACGAAACCTCTTTTCCATCTTCATTCACCATGGAAAGCACTTTTGCGTTGAAATCTTCCCCACATGGCTTCATTACCTGTATTTCATCCCCCACGGAAAATTTGTTCTTCTGGGTAAAATATCCCCTGCCCGCGTCATCGGTTCTTTCTATCATTCCCAGATAGGTAGCGCCCCTTATGTAGGCATCTTTTCCGTAGGTGTTTCCGTCTTCCGCAGGTCCAAAGAAAAACCCGGTGGAATAATCCCTGTGTGTACAGGTCATAGCTTCCGTGATAAGCTCATGTATCATGGTCTTGTATATGTTAGGGCTTTCAAAATATGTATCTATCGCCCTCCTGTATACCCTCGCCATGGTGGCTATGTACAGCTCAGACTTCATCCTGCCTTCTATCTTGAAACTGTCTATCCCGGCATCAACCAGAGCATCCACATGGTCTATCATGCAAAGATCCTTGGAATTAAGTATGTAGGTTCCCCGTGAATCCTCTTCGATGTCAAAATACTCACCTTCTCTTTGCTTTTCAGCGATTCCGTATCCCCATCTGCATGGGTGGGTGCATTCCCCACGGTTCGCATCCCTGTGCGTCAGGTAGTTTGAAAGGAGGCACCTTCCCGAATATGCCATGCACATGGCCCCGTGCACAAAGGCCTCTATCTCAAGGTCATCTGGAATATTTTCCCGGATCTTCCTTATCTCACTTAAGGAAAGCTCCCTCCCACACACCACCCTCTTTGCGCCCAGCGAATGGTAAAAAGCAAACGTCCTGTAATTTACGTTGTTTGCCTGTGTGCTGATGTGAAACTCCAGACCGGGCGCCGTATTTCTCAAGATATCAAGGACTCCCATGTCCGATACCAGCACGGCATCCGCCCCGATATCGGAAAGATATCCAAAATATGAATCAAGCCCCTTAAGGTCGTCATTATGCGCGAAAATATTTACCGCCACATAGACCTTTTTCCCCAGCCCGTGCGCATATGATATACCCTTTGCAAGGTCATCTTTCGAAAAATTCCTCGCCCCTTTGCGAAGCGAATATTCCTCCCCTCCCACATAGACCGCATCCGCCCCGTAGGCAAAAGCAATCTCTAAGGTTCCAAGATCCCCTGCCGGGAGCAAAAGCTCCGGTTTGTTTTTTTTCATAATATAAAACCACTCCCGGGATCCTGAAATAGCCGTTATACTGACTTTACCGACAGCAATGCCCCGTCCCCTATGGGCAAAAGCGACGAGGAAAAATCCCCGTCATCAAAAACAGCCCTTAAGTACTGCCTCATCCTCTTGTGGATGGTCCTATCCCGCCTCTTTACGGCGAACCTGCTCTCAAGGATATCCCCACCCATGAAGATATTGTCCGAAAGCAGGATCCCACCTCCTTCAAGCACCCTTTTTATGTCTTTGAGAAACGACAAATACTGACCCTTGGCCGCGTCCAGGAAGATGAAATCGTAAGGACCTTCCAGGTCTTTGAGTATGTCATGGGCGTCGCCTGTAATGATCTTCGACCTGTCGCTAAATCCATATTTAACAAAATGTTCTTGGGCGATTTGGGCCCACCTTTCGTTTTTTTCTATCGTGGTAAAAAAAGCGCCCTCTTTGGAAATATTCTCCAAAAAGACCATCCCCGAATATCCTACCGCGGTGCCTATCTCCAAGATATTTGCAGGTTTTTTTAGGGAAAGGAGGGTATTTATGAAATTCCTCATCTGGGGTCTTATGATGGGCGCGTTTTCAAGGCGGGCCTTTTGGCCGATTTCTTTTAGCGCGGGGCTTTGCCTTCCTGAAAAGGTATCCAAAAAAAATTCCAGACGCCCTGCCGGTATCATGGATATCATTATTCCCCTTCTTCTTTTATTTCTATTTCTTCTGTTTCTTCCTCTGTGCGCTCTTGTTCAGGCGTGGTCAGGATATAGAGGATATCCTGTGCGTTCATGGTGGTATTGAAGGTGTAGGTGCCGGGGATGATGGGGGATGTGTCGCCTGTAAAAAGCTTCTCCTGTGCATAGAAGATGTATTTGCTTTTGGTAAGGCCGTTTTCTTCCATCAGCCCCGCTATGTCCATCCGGTCCATGGACGATGTGACGGTGACCGTGACATTGCGTCCCGTACCCATGATGGCCACGGGCTCATCCACAAAAACATCATGAAAAAAACCATACCCTCCCATGCAGGCCACAACGAGGATCGCCACCCATAAAAGCCTTCTTATCCACCTGAAAAGCCTCCTTCTTCCTTTCGAGGACACCTTAGACCTCCATGATGATGGGAAGTATCATGGGACGTCGCTTTGTCTTTTTCCAGACAAATTCGCCAAGATCTTCCTTCACCGCCGCCTTGATCTTTCCCCAGTCCTTTACATGACCCAGCCTTATGGAATCCATCGTGCCCGAAAGAACCTTCCTGGCCTCTTCCATGAGGCTCTCCGACTCCCTGACATACACGAACCCTCTGCTTACTATGTCAGGTCCTGCCACTATCTCTCCCGTTACATTCTCCATGGTCATGACCACTATGATGATGCCGTCCTCGGCAAGCCTCTGCCTGTCGCGCAGCACTATGTTTCCTACATCTCCCACACCCAGTCCGTCTATGAATATGTTCCCGACCTGAACCCTTCCTGCTACCTTTGCCTCGTTTTCGTCCAGCTCAAAGATATCCCCTGACTGGAGTATGAAGATATCCTTCTCATCCCATCCCAGCTCCTTGCAGATATTCGCATGGGCCATAAGGTGCTTGTATTCACCGTGTACGGGTATGCAGTACTTGGGGCGCACCAGGGAATAAATGAGCTTTATGTCCTCCTGGCAGGCGTGCCCCGACACATGGGTATCCTGGAATATGACCTGCGCGCCCTTCCTGTAGAGCTCGTTTATAATCTTTGTGACGGACTTTTCATTCCCCGGTATGGGGGATGAAGAAAAGATCACCAGATCCCCTTCCTTTATGGATATCTTTTTGTGCATATTGTAGGCAATGCGGGAAAGAGCCGCCATGGACTCTCCCTGTGAGCCCGTCGTTATCAGCACCATCTGCTCATCGGGACAGTGCTTCATGTCATCCGTATCTACCAAAGTGTTCTTCGGAATCTTCAGGTATCCCAGGTTCGAAGCTATCTCTATGATATTCACCATGGAGCGTCCCTCGACCACCACCTTCCTTCCGTATTTGTAAGCGGTATTTATGATCTGCTGTACCCTGTCCACGTTCGATGCAAAGGTAGCGACTATGATGCGGCACCTTGGGTGTTCGGCAAAGATATTGTCCAGAACCTTTCCGACGGATTTTTCGGACTGGGTAAAGCCCGGCCTTTCGGCATTGGTGGAATCGCACATTAAGGCCAATACGCCCTTTTTTCCTATCTCCCCAAAACGGGGCAGGTCTATGGCATCCCCGAATACCGGGGTGTAGTCTATCTTGAAGTCACCCGTATGGACCAAAGTCCCCACCGGGGTATATATGGCCAGGGCTGCCGCATCCTGTATGCTGTGGTTCGTCTTTATGAATTCCACGCGGAAACGGCCCACGTTTATGGACTGACCGTAGTTTACGACCTTGCGTTTTACCTGATTGGTCAGGGCATGTTCTTTTAACTTGTTGTCAATGAGACCTATGGTCAGCTTCGTCGCGTAGATGGGGACATTTATCTCCTGTATGACATAAGGAATGGCCCCAATATGATCCTCGTGACCATGGGTTATGAAAAATCCCTTTACCTTGTCCTTGTTGTCCATGAGGTAGGTAATGTCAGGTATCACCAGATCCACTCCGTACATATCCTCCTCAGGGAAGGAAAGCCCGCAATCAATCACCACTATCGAATCATCGTACTCAACGGCAGTGATGTTCATCCCGATCTGCTCGAGTCCGCCCAAAGGTATTATCTTTAGTTTTTTGTTACGTTTCACGATACCTCCTTATTTCAAGCGTATTCAAGTCCTGATTGAATCCTGTTCAAATCCTGATTGAATCATGTTCAATCATGTTCAATC
>CAJOPH010000087.1 GCA_905236805.1 uncultured Eubacterium sp.
CTCCCACAAGGAAAAGATCAAAAAAATGAAAAAGAACGTAGACGTTCTTTCCCTGACCGCCACGCCCATCCCCCGTACCCTTCACATGAGCCTCATAGGGATAAGGGATCTTTCGCTCATAAAAGAGCCGCCCATGGACAGGCATCCTATCCAGACCTTTGTTACGGAGCAGGATGAAGAAATAGTGCGCGAGGCCATATCCCGCGAGATAAAGCGGGGCGGGCAGGTATATTATGTCTACAATACCATAAAGGACATACAGGAAAAGGCCCGTCACATACAGGAGCTTTGTCCCGGGGCAAGGGTATCTTTTGCCCATGGCAGGATGGATGAACAGGAGCTGGAGGATATCATGTACGAATTCATCTCCGGAGACCTGGATGTGCTGGTATCCACCACGATCGTTGAAACAGGAATTGACATTTCGAACGTCAACACCATGATCATAGAAAACGCTGACAGGATGGGGCTTTCGCAGCTCTATCAGCTAAGGGGAAGGGTAGGAAGGTCTGACCGCACGGCCTATGCCTTTTTGATGTACCGCAAGGACAAGATCCTTAATGAGGATGCGCAAAAAAGGCTTTCATCCATAAGGGAATTTTCCGAGCTGGGGTCAGGTATCAGGATAGCCATGAGGGACCTGGAGATAAGGGGCGCGGGGAACCTCCTTGGAAAAAAGCAGTCGGGGAACATAGAGGCCGTGGGGTACGACCTTTATTCGAAGATGCTTTTTGAGGCAGTTAAAAAGAAAAAGGACGGGGATGTGGAGACGGAATATACCACACAGGTAGACATGAACCTCGATGCGTATATTCCATCGGGATATATTTCCGATGAGCTGACAAAGCTGGATGTGTACAAGAGGATCTCGAGGATCCGCACGAAGGAAGAAAGGGAGGATATGGAGGATGAGCTCTTAGACAGGTTTGGGGATATTCCCGTGCCGGTAAGGATGCTGACCTTAACGGCTCAGATGAAGGAAGATGCCCACAGGGTATATATCACAAAGCTAAAGTCCAAAGGCTCAAGGGTGGAGATGTCTTTGCATGAGATGGCAAAGCTAAACCCCGTAAAGATAATGGAGATGGTAAATGAAAGTAATGGCAGGCTGTCATTTATGGCAAAGCCCGCCCCCGGGTATGAATACCGGCTAAAGGCTCCTACCCCCATAGAGAGGCTTGAAGAGCTGATCGCATTGTTCCAAAAAATGCAGGATGAGGTATTGATCCCATGACAGTTCCTTAGTTCAAATTTTCCTTGTATTTGGAAGAAAATTGTGGTATAATCCTTTTTCGTGCGTGTATTTGTATACGTGGGAACAAAAATATGTGGTCGCCAAGGCGGCAAAATCAGTAAATGACAAAATATTTTTGACGTCTACTATAAAATGAAGATTAGATAAACGGAGGTCTTGATTGGAATGAAAGGAATTTTTACGAAGGGCGCGGCTCTTCTTCTTGCGGGAAGCGTCCTTCTTACGGGATGTGGGAAGCCGTCTTTGGATGACGTGGCCGCCACCCTGGGAGATACACAGATTACATACGGGTATGCGAATTTTTATACCCAGATGCAGCAGATAGTGTATGATTCGTTCTATGCGTCGTATTACGGTGATGAGTTCTGGAGCGAGGATATCTCCGAATCGGGCGACGGGTCCGAGACTTTAGCGTCATCCACCAGGGAGGAGGTAGCCGAAGAGATAGAGCGCATATACAGGAATATGGCCCATGCCGATGAATACGATGTGTCCTTGACCGACGAAGAGCTTCAGAAGGCATCCGATGCCGCGGCTGAGTTTATGTCTGATAACGACAAGGAAGCCATAAAGCGCCTGGGAGCCACGGAGGACATAGTCAATGAATATCTTACCACCCAGGTAATATCAAACCGCGTCATTACCGCCATAGAGGATGGCGCGGACGTGGAAGTGACAGATGAAGAGGCCGCATGCAGGACTTTTTCCTATATAGAGGTGGATCTGGATGGATATACCGATGAGGAAAATGACGATGAGTACGTGGAGTATACCGATGACGAGGTAAAGAACCTAAAGTCCGAGATACAGACCTTGGCAGAAAATGCGCAGTCGGGCACAGACCTTGAGACGCTCGCCTCCGATGCGGGCTATGATGTGGAGACTTATTCATATGCTCAGGATGAGGATGAATTTGAAGAAGAGGTCATCGAGGCGGCGGACGCGCTGAAGGAAGGCGAAGTCTCCGACGCCATATTCATAAAGGACGAAGATGATGAGGATGAGGAGTCTGCCGATGCCTCCGCTGACGCGGATGCCGAAGAGAGGGGCACGATGTACGTGGTTCGCCTCGATTCGGAGTATGATGAGTCGGCTTCCGAGTCAAAGAAGGAAGAGCTTTTGGAGGAAAAGAAGGAAGCCTACTATGATGACATCTATGAGGGATGGCAGGATGAGGTGGAGTTTACCTTAAACAACAGCGTCTGGAACAAGATCGCCTTCGATGTGATCTATGAGACGAAGGAAGTGGACGATGAAGAGGAAGATGAGGACTATGATGAGTCCGCGGATGCCGTGGTAGAAAGCGATGCATCGTCCGATGCGGATATCGTTACCACCGAGAGTGAATAAGGTTTGCTATAAGTTTGCTATATTTTAATGCCCGGGCCGTGCGCTTTTTTAGCGCTGCCCGGGCATGATTTGTTTTTAAGGAAGCTAAGAACTCTCAGGCTCCTTAGCCTCCTTAGCCTTCTTAGCATGGAAGCCCTGATGAGTATGAGTACCCGGCCGAAATGTCATCGGGGAACCTTACGGGTGCGGACCTTAAGCCCGCAAGGTCTGTTAAATAAGGAATTAATATCTGATATCGAAGCGTTGCTTCGTCCACTAGTTCGTAGAAGCTGTCGTTTTGCCTTGGCGCGTCTTTTTCGAAGGGATTTTTCCAAAAGTCCTTTCTTTCATTCGCGGGATCGTCGTGCACCCTTAAAAAATCCTGTGGGATGAGTCCCGATATGTAGGAGTGCCCCATCAGGGAATTCTCCAGACCCTCTATCACCGTGCGCTTGGTTCCGTGCCTGTCGTGCATGAGGTAGCCTATTTCCTTTTGGTAGATGGAAATGGCCGTGCGGGCCCTAAACCTTGTCACCACGGGCATGACATAGGTGTTCTTGAAGGCTTTGTTCAGCATCAGGGCGACCATTTGGGTCTGCCTTTCATTCAGCATTATCGTTCTCTCCCAGGGGTATGAGGAGGGAAGGATTCCCTTTTCCTTTTTCAAAAAATCCGCATCGATGTCCGTTTCGAGCCTGCTGTGGCGGCTGAAATACGAGGGATCGTGGGGATGGTAGGCGGTCCTTGCGTAAATGAAGGGGTGGCATGTCCTGTCCAGCGTGTAGTGGGCATAGAATCCCGCCAGGTATGACAAGGCGGCCTGCCTGTCTTTTTTTTCATTAAAAACAAAGCAGGAGCGGGTAAGATTTTCCAGAAATACCCCCGTCTTTTTCGTGTGCGCCACCTCTCCGGGGCTTCCCCCCTTGAGGGTCACCGAGGGGAGGTGGAAGAAAAAGAGGTCGGGACCCTGAAGCCCCAAGGTAAAAGGCCTCTTGTTTTTTGCTATGATGCGTTTTAACTCCCCTTCGGGCATCTTGTCATACAGGCGCAGGCCGAACAGGTAGTGTGAAATGAAACCGGGCATGGGCAACATCCTCCTTTTCAAGCGATAGCAATACAAAATTGGCGGTGAATGGTAACATTTTACTTGAATATTATACACTAAAATGATATAATGGTAAAGTTGATTGTAAACATTGCACAAAATCTATAGTAAGGTGGTGGTTGTTTGGTAGCCGATACTATGAACCGGGTAAAGGATGCCGAGAGGCAGGCCGAGGACATCGTGAAAAAGGCCAGGGAAGAGGCTTTGGACATCGTGGAGAAGGCAAAGGCCGATGCCGCATCCTTGAAGGATGGGTCCCTCAATGAAGCGAGGGAGAAGGCAAAGTCTAAGCTGGAAGCGGGAAGACAAAAGGCCAGGTCCTACGTGGACGGCGAGGTCGAGTCTGCTTCGGGCGAGGCGGATTCCCTTAAGGCTAAGGCTTTGGGGAATAAGGAAAAGGCCATCAAGATGGTCATTTCCAAACTGGCGTCCTGACAGATTGGACGCTGTCATATTCTAAGGTAAAGGAGGGGTGTGAGCATGGCAGTTTTACAGATGCAAAAATATAGTATCTGTGCGCTGAAAAAAGACCGAAATGCCATTCTGAAAACACTTCAGTCCATGGGGGTGGCAGAGATCAAATCCCCCACGGAAGAAGACGATGTGTTCGTCAGGGACGATGGGCAAAAGGAGCGCTCCGATTATGAAAGGAGGGCGCATTTGTCTGACCAGGCGGTGGATATTTTGGAAGAATATGCACCGCAAAAGAAGGGACTTTTGGCATCGTTTGCGGGGAAGGACCTCATAGAAAGGTCCTACTACAAGGAAATCGAAGAAAACAGCGAGGGCATCTTCCAGGATGTGTCCCAGATAACGGCGTGGAACAAAGAGGCGATAGAGGCAAGGTCTGACGCCTCGAAGCTGGATTCCGCAGTGGAATCTCTGGCACCCTGGATGGATCTGGATATCCCGATGAATGTCGAAGGCACCAAGAGCACGGCGGTCTTCACGGGGACATTTTCGGGGGAGGTTTCCCCTGAAGCTATCTATGGAATGATTCCTGCGGATACGCCCTGCGACGTGAACGTCATTTCAGCGGATTCCGCACAGACCTGCGTATGCATAGTGGCCTTGAAAAAGCACGCGAAGCAGGTGGAGGATGCACTGAGGGGCAATGGCTTTGCAAAGCCTGCCCAGCCCATTGACATGACGCCTTCCGAAAAAAAGGACGAATATCTCTCCCGCAAGGAAGAGCTCCTTAAGAAGGCCTCTGACATAGGCGATAAGATCAAGGCAAAGGCAACCGAAAAACAAAGGATACAGGTTCTTGCGGATTATTACAGGATGAGGGCGGACCGCTACGGGGTACTGGGAGATCTTCTTACCTCAAAGTCGGCCATCATCATGGAGGGCTATCTTCCCGAAAGGGATGCGGCAAACGTAAAGACCATCATCGAGGATAAATACGACGTTTTGTTTGAACTTTCCCAGGTTCCTGAGGATGAGGATATGCCCATTCTCCTTAAGAACAACGCGTATTCATCGTCTTACGAGGGCATTGTCCAATCGTACGGCCTTCCGCACAGGGGAGAGGTGGATCCGACCACCATCATGTCATTCTTCTACTGCTTTTTCTTCGGGCTTATGCTTTCAGATGCGGCATATGGCGCCGTCATCGCCATAGCGTGCTTTATCATGGTGGCGAAGTTCCCCAGGATGAGCCCGTCCATGAGAAAGTCTTTGAAGATGTTCGGGTTCTGCGGACTTTCCACGGTATTTTGGGGGGTCATGTTCGGCGGATACTTCGGTGACCTGGTGAATGTCGTAAGCCGGGTATTTTTGGGGAACGAGGTGAGCGTGCCTGCCCTTTGGTTTACGCCATTGGATGACCCGATGAGGCTGTTGCTTTATTCCATGGCGTTTGGTCTGGTGCATCTTTTCACGGGTCTTGGGATAAAGGGATATTCCCTTCTCAAGGAAGGCGATATAGTGGGATTTGTCAGCGATGTGATATTCTGGTACTGCTTCCTTATCGGATTGATCTTACTTTTCATCCCGACATCCATATTCGCATCGATAGCCGGATCACAGGTGACCTTCCCGGCACCGGTAGGGACCATCAGTCTGTGGCTCACCATTATAGGAGCCGTGGGACTTTTGCTCATGGGTGGCAGGAGTTCGAAAAATCCTGTTTTAAGGATTGCCCTCGGTGCGTATGAGATATATGGTATCACCAGCTGGCTTTCGGACGTTCTTTCATATTCGAGGCTCCTTGCGCTGGGTCTTGCCACGGGGGTTATCGCCCAGGTCGTCAACCAGATGGGTTCCATGGGAGGGGCATCAGTGTTCGGTGTCATCATGTTCATACTGGTGTTCGTAATAGGGCACGTATTAAATCTTGCAATAAACACTTTGGGCGCATACGTGCATACGAACCGTTTACAGTATGTGGAGTTTTTCAACAAGTTTTACGAAGGCGGGGGCAGGGCCTTTACGCCTTTCAAAGCAAATACAAAATATGTAGAGGTTAAGGAGGATTAATATCATGGCAGCTTTAGGACTATTTTGGGCCGTAGCAGGTGCGGCAGTGGCAGTTTTCTTGGCAGGTGCAGGCTCTGCCATGGGAGTAGGCATCGCGGGCCAGGCAGCAGCGGGGGTGGTAAGTGAAGATCCCGACCGTTTCGCCCAGGTTCTCATCATGCAATTGCTTCCCGGTACGCAGGGTATTTACGGACTTCTGGTAGGTTTCATCACGTTGGCAAAGATAGGCCTTCTTTCGGGGTCTCCCGTGGCGATGGATCTTAATACCGGTCTTATGATTTTTGCGGCTTGCCTTCCCATCGGTGTTTGCGGTCTTATTTCAGGAAAGTTCCAGGGTCAGACGTCTGCGGCTTCGATCGGTATCGTAGCCAAAAAGCCCGATCAGTTCGGTAAGGCAATGCTTTTCCCGGCGATGGTTGAGACCTACGCCATCCTTGCGCTCCTTATCTCCATACTTGCCGTAAACAACATTCCTGTTTGATCCGGATCAACCGGATGTCAACAAAGCGATTTATTAAAACGTGATATTATTAACTGATTGTGCAGCAAGTAATAGGAGGAGGCGCAAATGGCGGGATTGGACAATATCATAAATGAAATCCTGAATGATGCTAAGGCCTCTGCCAGGGAGATTACGGATCAGGCCAAAAAGGAAGCCGATGAGATACTTGCGGCGGCAAGGGCTGAGGCAGATTCTGCCGCATCCGAGATCTCCAAAAAGTCTGACAACGATGTAAAGACCGTGGAGGAAAGGGCAAAGTCCTCGGCAGACATGCAGAAACGCCAGGCCGTACTCAAGATGAAGCAGGAGGTCATTTCGGATGTGATAGAAGAGGCCCATCAGAGGATGGTGGACATGGATATCGATTCGTATTTCGACCTGGTAGAGAAGATGCTGAAGAGCTACGCGCGTGCAGAAAAGGGCGAGCTGTTCCTCAATGAAAGGGACAGGGGAAGGATGCCCGCGGGATTTACGCACAAGCTTGAGGCAATAGCAAAAGAAAAGGGCGGTGAGCTCATCCTTTCTTCCGAGACGAGGAAGATAGACGGGGGGTTCGTGCTGTCCTATGGCGGAATAGAGGAGAACTGCTCAATAGGGGCCATGTTTTCCGGAAGAAACGATGAGTTGGTGGATGCGGTAAACGCAGAGCTGTTCTCATGATGGACCCAAAAGGGAGGTAACACATGTCTGATTTAGATTATACGTATGCGGTAGCCCGCATCAGGGCCAAAGAGCCCTACCTCTTCTCTTCGTCCGTAATAGAGCAGCTGATCGCCGCGCCGTCCCATGACCAGGCCTTGAAGTTTCTGGCTGAGAAGGGCTGGGGGAACACAGACATAGAAAACGACCCTGAGGCCGTCCTTGAGTGCGAGAGGCAAAGGACCTGGGAGCTGGTAAGGGAGCTGGTGAAGGACATGTCCGTATTTGACGTCATGACCTACCCGAATCTCTTCCACAATCTCAAGGCCGCCATCAAGTCCGTGGGCACGGATGAGGAAAACCCCCGCATCTTTTATGCGGATACGGCCATCAGCGGGCAGGAGATGGTAAGGATAATAAGGGATCAGGACTTTTACGCATTGCCTGAGTACATGCAGCAGGCCGCGCGGGAAGGCACCGAGACCTTCCTTCATACAAAGGATGGACAGCTCCTGGACAGCATCGTGGACAGGGCGTGCCTGGACGCGGTCTATGCCGCCGGGGAGGCTTCGGATGCACCGATACTTAAGCAGTACGCTGAGTCCACCGTGGCCGTCTCTGACATCAAGATAGCCGTGAGGGCGCAAAAGACAGGGAAATCCCTGGATTTTCTCAGGAAGGCGCTGTCTCCATGCAGGAGCCTTAGCACGGAGCGTCTGGCGCAGTCTGCGATAGCGGGACCTGAGGCCATCATGAGCTACCTGGAGGGTACGGCATATGCGGAAGGGGCGAAGGCTTTGTCCGAATCACCATCCGCGTTTGAGAGGTGGTGCGACAACCAGATTATAGAGACCATCCGCCCGCAGAAATACAATCCGTTTTCCGTAGGTCCCATCGTGGCCTATGCGATAGCCAGAGAGAACGAGATAAAGACTGTCCGGATCATCCTTACAGCCAAGAGGAACAATCTTCCTGAAGGAGCCATCCGGGAAAGGGTAAGGGAGATGTATGTATAGTGCGGCGGTAGTAGGCGAGTATGACAGCATATACGGCTTTGCGGCGGTGGGGCTTTCGACGTATCCCTGCGAGGATGCCGGTGAAGCCGAAGAGATCATAACCAGGATAGCCGAAGAGAATGTGGCTGTCATATACGTGACGGAGAGCATGGCAGAAAAGATCCAGAAGACCATAATGTCCTACAGGGACCGGATGCTGCCTGCGATTATATTGATACCCGGGGTATCAGGTAATACCGGCAAGGGCGTAGAGAATGTCAAAAAGTCCGTGGAGCAGGCGATAGGGTCGGATATCCTCTTCGGAGACCAATGATGGCGAAAGCGCCAAGACTTACGAGCCGGTCTTGAAATGGATATATATGGTAATAAAAACGCTTGCTGATATTAAATAAACATTTAATATCAGCTCGAAATAGAAAGTAGGTGAGCTTTTTTACAATGAGCAAAGGTACGATATTGAAGGTAGCCGGCCCCTTGGTCATTGCTGAGGGCATGCGCGATGCAAACATGTACGATGTGGTGCGTGTGAGCAAGCAAAGGCTGATCGGCGAGATCATCGAGATGCATGGGGATCAGGCTTCCGTACAGGTATACGAGGAGACGGGCGGTTTGAAGCCCGGAGAGCCCGTGGAGTCTACCGAGGCTCCGCTTTCCGTGGAATTGGGACCCGGTCTCATAGAGAGCATATACGATGGTATACAAAGACCCTTGGACGACATCATGAAGATGTCCGGGAACAACCTCCAGCGCGGTGTGGAGGTTCCGTCCCTTAAGAGGGACAAAAAGTGGGATTTCGTTCCCACGGTGGCCGTGGGTGATGAAGTAGAAGGCGGCGACATAGTGGGTACCGTACAGGAGACCCAGGTGGTAGAGCACCGTGTCATGGTTCCCAACGGTGTCAAAGGAAAGATAAAAAATATCAAGAAGGGCGAATTCACCGTGGATGACATCGTGTATACGGTGGAGACCGAAGATGGCGACAAGGATCTGACGATGGCTCAGAAGTGGCCTGTCCGCGTGGGACGTCCCTACAAGAGAAAGATACCCCCCAAGAGCCCCCTTGTTACGGGCCAGAGGGTGGTGGACATGTTCTTCCCCATTGCCAAGGGAGGTGTTGCAGCGGTTCCGGGACCTTTTGGTTCGGGAAAGACTGTCATACAGCATCAGCTGGCAAAGTGGGCAGAGGCTGATATCGTGGTATACATAGGCTGCGGTGAGCGCGGAAATGAGATGACGGACGTTTTGAACGAGTTCCCCGAGCTCAAAGACCCCAAGTCAGGCAGGTCTTTGATGGAAAGGACCGTCCTTATCGCAAACACCTCGGATATGCCGGTGGCAGCCCGCGAGGCTTCCATATACACGGGTATCACGATAGCAGAGTATTTCCGTGACATGGGATATTCGGTAGCCCTCATGGCAGACTCCACGTCCCGATGGGCGGAGGCATTGAGGGAGATGTCAGGACGTCTTCAGGAGATGCCCGGTGAGGAGGGATATCCCGCTTACCTTGGGTCGCGTCTTGCACAGTTCTACGAGCGTGCGGGACAGGTGGTGGCGCTGGGTCACGAGGACCGCATGGGAGAGCTTTCGGTCATAGGTGCCGTGTCTCCCCCGGGTGGTGATATATCAGAGCCGGTATCACAGTCCACCCTCCGTATCGTAAAGGTTTTCTGGAGCCTTGATTCCGCCCTGGCATACAAGAGGCATTTCCCGGCCATCAACTGGCTGACATCGTATTCCCTGTATGTGGATGATTTGGGAAAATGGTTTGATGAGAACGTACATGACGACTGGATGGCGGGCAGGCAGCAGATGATGAACCTTCTGCAGGATGAGTCAGAGCTCGAAGAGATCGTGCAGATGGTCGGCGTGGACGCGCTGTCACCGGGAGACCGCCTGAAGATGGAGGCGTCCAGATCCATCAGGGAGGATTTTCTCCACCAGAACTCCTTCCATGACGTGGATACCTACACATCCCTCGAAAAGCAGTACCTGATGATGAAGCTGGTCCTTTCGTACTACGACAAGTCCGTGGAAGCACTGGACAAGGGCGCGAACCTAAACGACCTCATCAACCTTGACGTGCGTGAGCGCATAGGCCGTTATAAATACACCGAAGAGGCAAATATTAAATCAGAATATGATTCTGTCCTCGGCGAGCTGGATAAGGCTATCGCAGATGTAGTGAGAAAGGGGGGCGAATAAATGCCGAAAGAATATAGAACGATACAGGAAGTATCGGGTCCCCTTATGCTCGTTAGGGGAGTGGAAGACGTAGCATATGATGAGATCGGAGAGATAGAGCTCATTAACGGCGAGACCAGGCGCTGCCGCGTGCTGGAGATAGACGGTCCTAATGCCTTGGTACAGCTCTTTGAGGCGTCTACCGGTATCAACCTTTCCAACAGCAAGGTACGCTTCTTGGGGAGGTCTTTGGAGCTGGGAGTCTCCGAAGACATGCTGGGGCGTGTGTTTGACGGATTGGGGCGTCCCATAGACGATGGTCCCGAGATCATTCCCGATGAGAGGCGGGACATCAATGGTCTTGCCATGAACCCGGCAGCACGTGACTACCCGAACGAGTTCATACAGACGGGAGTATCTGCCATAGACGGACTAAACACATTGGTCCGCGGTCAGAAGCTTCCCATATTCTCCGCATCGGGTCTGCCCCATGCGAACCTTGCGGCACAGATTGCCCGTCAGGCAAAGGTGCTGGGGGACAATGAAAAATTCGCCGTGGTCTTTGCCGCCATGGGTATCACTTTCGAGGAATCAAACTTCTTCGTGGAATCCTTCACGGAGACGGGAGCCATAGACAGGACGGTCATGTTCGTGAACCTGGCCAACGACCCGGCCGTGGAGCGTATTTCCACGCCCCGTATGGCGTTGACGGCCGCAGAGTATCTAGCTTTCGAGAAAGACATGCAGGTATTGGTCATCATGACGGACATCACGAACTATGCGGATGCGCTGCGTGAGGTGTCCGCGGCACGTAAGGAGGTTCCGTCAAGGCGCGGTTATCCCGGATACATGTACACCGACCTTGCCACGCTTTATGAGAGAGCCGGACGCCAGAGGGGAAAGAGCGGATCTGTCACGATGATTCCCATACTTACCATGCCCGAGGATGACAAGACCCATCCCATTCCCGACCTTACGGGGTATATCACGGAGGGACAGGTCATCCTTTCGAGGGAGCTCTACCACAAGGGCGTAACGCCCCCCATCGACGTGCTTCCATCGCTGTCAAGGCTTAAGGACAAGGGTATCGGTGAGGGCAAGACGAGAGCCGACCACTCCAATGTCATGAACCAGCTGTTTGCGGCATACGCCCGCGGCAAGGAAGCCAAGGAGCTGATGGTCATCCTGGGCGAGGCGGCACTATCTGAGGCTGACCTTATATACGCAAAGTTTGCGGACGCTTTTGAGGATCAGTATGTATCCCAGGGTTATGACGCGGACAGGTCCATCCAGGAGACCATGGATATAGGCTGGAAGCTTTTGTCCATCCTTCCAAAATCAGAGCTCAAGCGTGTGGATGAGAAGTATATCGAGATGTACTACGGGAAGTAGGTGAGAATATGGCTGCTACACAGATAAATCCTACCCGTATGGAGCTAAACCGCCTGAAGAAGAAATTGGCCACGGCCACGAAAGGCCACAAGCTCCTAAAGGACAAGAGGGATGAGCTCATGCGCCAGTTCATGGATCTGGTGCGGGAGAACATGGCTCTGCGCCTGAAGGTGGAGAAGGGCATTGCCGATGCCAATACGAATTTTGTCGTAGCCAAGGCCGGCATGAGCGGAGAGATCCTCCATGAGGCGCTCATGGCACCGAAGCAGGCAACCTACATAGAGGCCGGCAAAAAGAACATCATGAGCGTAAATGTTCCTACCTTTGAAACATCCACCCGTACGGCGGATCCTAATGACATCTACTCATACGGCTATGCCTTCACGTCGGGAGATCTGGACGGGGCGGTAAAGTCTTTGGCCGACGTTCTTCCTGATATGATAGAGTTGGCCGCCAAAGAAAAGGCCTGCCAGCTGATGGCCGTGGAAATAGAAAAGACAAGGCGTAGGGTTAACGCCCTGGAGCACGTCATTATTCCGGAGGCTCAGGAGAATATCAGGTACATCTCCATGAAGCTCTCAGAGAACGAAAGATCGACACAGACGAGGCTCCTGAAGGTGCAGGACATGCTGCTTGAGGACAAATATAAGTACTCAGAGAAATTACAGTAAGGAACTGTAGAATAGTTCCTAAATGTATTGGGGGGGGATATTATAAGTATCCCCTCCTACTCGATTGACAGTAAGGAACTGTAGAATAGTTCCTAAGACAGATTGGGACAGGAGGATTATTAAGGATGAATATAGTATGCCTGGATTTGGAAGGGGTGCTGGTGCCTGAGATATGGATCGCCTTTGCAGATGAGACCAAGATTCCCGAATTAAAGAGGACTACCAGGGATGAGCCTGATTACTCAAAGCTCATGCAGTACAGGCTGGATATATTAAAGGAGCATGGACTGGGGATACATGAGATTCAGGAGACGATAGGTAAAATAGACCCGATGCCCGGAGCAAAAGAGTTTCTTGATGAATTAAGGAGCATTACCCAGGTCATAATACTCAGTGATACCTTCACCCAGTTTGCAAAGCCCCTGATGGAAAAGCTGGCGTGGCCCACCCTCTTTTGCAACGAGCTGGAGATAGATGGAAATGGTGTTATAACAGGATTTAAGCTGCGCCTTCCCGATGGAAAGAGAAACACCGTAAAGGCCCTACAGTCCATAGGCTTTGAAACGATAGCCTCGGGGGATTCATTTAACGACCTGGGGATGATAGAGTCTTCAAAGGCGGGATTCTTGTTCAGGACCACTGA
The DNA here is from genome assembly GCA_905236805.1 of uncultured Eubacterium sp. Taxonomy (GTDB): domain Bacteria; phylum Bacillota; class Clostridia; order Lachnospirales; family Lachnospiraceae; genus RUG14243. The sequence continues at coordinate 13,218 of CAJOPH010000087.1, forward strand.
TCAGATAAAGAAGGATTATCCCCAATACCCCGCATTTACCGAATATAAAAACCTCCTGGAGGCGATCAAAGGGGCATTGTAGAGAATATTCCTATTGATTTTTATAAAAAAAAATGATATAATATTGTGGTTTGATTGATTGCAGAGGTACTCAAGAGGTCCAAGAGGAGGCACTCGAAATGCTTTAGGCGGTTCATTCCGTGCGTGGGTTCGAATCCCACCCTCTGCGTTAGCGTTTGACAAGGCGCGGGTGTCTTAAGGCAATGCCTTGGGATTCCGCGCTTTTCGCATATCATAATAATAGGAGGTTGCGCTGATAATGAATCAGAAATTTTCTCACGTATTGTCTCCTACGAGGATAAACAGGGAGCTGTTCAAAAACCGCATCTTTGTGGCCCCGATCACCCCACATTCATCCTCAAACGGAGAGCTTTACCCCAATGAGGAGGCCCTGCAGTATTTTGAGGACAGGGCAAAGACAGGAGCAGCGGTCGTATACTGCGGAGGCGTAAAGGCAGTGGATGTGATGGACGACGGGGAGCATGCCACCTGGGACACCGTGGCGTTCAACCACAAGAACGCTCTGTCCAGGCTCTCGGCCCGCATACACGCCCACGGAGCAAGGGCCGGCATGGAGGTCATGGGACTATTGCCGGGGACCTGGAGGGAGGGACCACCCCTTACATGTTCAAATGGAAACAGGATCATGCAGTCCCCCCCTATAGGTCAGGAGATCACGAAGGAGGAGATGGAGAGGTTTAAGGATGATACGGCACAGATGTGCGCAAACCTCCAGATCGCGGGGTTTGACCAGCTGCTCTTCCACTTTGGCCACTCCATTCCCATCGCCCAGTTCCTTTCACCGCTTACGAATCACAGGACAGATGAGTACGGCGGATCTACCGAAAACAGGTGCCGTTATCTGGTGGAGATCCTTGATGCCTGTCGTGAGGCTACCAAGGGGAGGATGATTTTTGAGGTGAGGATGTCTGCCAATGAGTTTGAGGAAGGCGGAATAGACCTCGATGAAGGAATAAAGATCGCGTCCATCCTTCAGGATCACTGCGATATCATCCAGGCGTCCTGCGGAATGGTCATAGAAAAATACATGACCTGGACCCACCCCTGCCAGCATATGGGATACCATCCAAACCTCTGGCTGGCAGAGGCCTTCAAGAAATCAGGAAAGATAAATAAGCCCGTGACGGCGGTAGGGGGCTTTGAGTCCCTGAAGGCCGCGGAGGATGCCATAGCGGAAGGGAAATGCGATTTTGTGGCTATCTGCAGGCAGCTGATAGCAGATCCTTTGACCATAAAGAAGGGCATCGAAGGCAAAGATGACGATGTCGTGCCCTGCATCAAGTGCATGAGGTGTCATGATTCGGACTGCTACGAACATATGTTCAGGTGTGCGGTAAATCCCCTGATAGGATTTGAGACCTGCGCAGAAGATATGTTCCCGAAGGAGGCTTATCGCAAAAAGAAGGTGGCCGTGATAGGCGCAGGCCCTGCGGGAATGAAGGCTGCCATCACGGCATTTGACAGGGGACATGAGGTGACCATCTATGAAAAGAAGGGTTTCATGGGGGGTGCGCTTGATTTTTCAAAATATGTAGAATTCAAATACGCCCTATGTTCCTACAAGGATTACCTGATCCATCAGGTGGAAAAGAGGGATATTAAGGTAGAGCTTAATACGGAAGCAACACCTTCCATGCTGAACGGAAAATATGACGCCGTCCTTATCGCCGTGGGGGCAGAGCCGATGATGCTCCCCATCCCCGGATTTAATACCGAAAACGGTATCGTGGCAACGGACGCCTATGGGAAGGAAGATACCTTGGGTAAGAACGTCATCGTCATAGGCGGAGGCCAGGTGGGATGCGAGACGGCGCTGCACCTTGCCGACAAGGGCATAAAGACCACCATCATAGAGATGCAGGATGGTCTTTGCCCCGAGGCTTCCAAGACCTGTGCGGATGAGATCCGCATTCTGTTGGATGAGAATGAGAATTTCACCGCCATACTGGGAGCAAAGTGCAAATCCATGACCAAGACCTCGGTCACCTATGAGGACAGGGACGGAAACGAAAAGACGGCAGAGGCAGATACCATCATCTTAGCTGCGGGCATGAAGCCCCTGGCTGATCTGGCTGACAGCTTTGCCACCGACAGCGATGTTCCTGAGTGGACCCAGATAGGGGACTGCATCAGGGCCCGTACCGTAGAGCAGGCTACCGCGGAGGCCTACAACGCTGCGATGGAGCTGTAGATAGTAATAAAAATGTTCGAATAGTGTAAAAAAAAGCTTGCAATATTCCCGATAATATAGTATAATATCATTCGTTGCGTTGGTGGTGGCGTAGGCGCATTGGCGTAACGGATGCTTTGCGGGTGTAGTTCAGTGGTAGAACACCAGCCTTCCAAGCTGGACATGTGGGTTCGATTCCCATCACCCGCTTAATTATCGAAATGTCATTCCATCATTTCCCAAGATAAGGCCTTAGGATTATTTCTAAGGCCTTATCTTTGTGTGCCTGTCACCATGTCCTCTACAAAACTATCATGAAGTCTTCACGGTGTAATTACTGCTTGCATTTTTCCTAATCCATGGTACAATAATAAAAACCGAAATCGATTTTGGTCAAAACGATTTCGGTAAATCGGAGGATATACTGAATGAAACTGATGCATGTGGGAGATCTGCATTTGGGCAGATCGCTGGGCGATTTTGATCTGACGGAGGATCAGGAGTATCTGTTAGATCAATTGCTTGACATAGTCGAAAAGCAGTCGGTGGATGCCGTTCTAATTGCGGGAGATGTCTATGATAAAGCAATACCGAGCGAAGCTGCAACAAGAATGCTTGATTATTTTTTGAGTAACCTGGCCAAAAGGAATGTCTATGTATATATGGTAAGCGGTAACCATGATTCAGACGAAAGACTTAAATTTGGAAGCAATCTGTTTGAAACGAATCATATTTTTATTTCCACAAAATACGATGGAAATCTGTATAAGCAGACATTAAAGGTTGAAAAAGATGAGGCGGATATATATCTTCTGCCGTTTGTCAAAGCATCGCAGGTCAGACATTTTCTGCCTGACGCGAAGATAGAGTCATACGATGATGCGGTTCGGGCAATCCTTGATAAGGCAGATATTGACGTATCAAGAAATAACGTGCTCGTAGCGCATCAATTTGTAATGGGAAAAAGTGAAGATCCAAAACTTTCCGGTTCAGAGAGCCTTGGAACGCAGAGCGTAGGAACCGTTGAGAAGATAGGATACGACTGCTTTGACAGGTTTGATTATGTGGCGCTCGGGCACATTCATTCCCCGCAGCAGGTCGGACGCAGGGAGGTTAGGTATTCAGGGTCGCCCCTCAAATATTCGCTCAGTGAAGTGAATAATGAAAAATCAGTTTCGCTGCTCACAATAAGCGGTGAAGGCAAAATCGAGATTGAACTTTTGCCGATCAGGCCCATGAGAAATGTGAGGCACGTAAAAGGAAAGATAAAAGACCTTTTGGATAAAGCAAACATAACTGCGCCGGAGGATTTTATCTATGCAACGCTCACTGATGAAGAAATTGTAAGTGATGCCATGGGAATATTCCGGCAGGTCTATCCGAACACGGTAAAGATAGATTACGACAACTCCCACACAAGAGAAATAGAGCAGGTTGATATATCAAAGATAGCCAAGAACAGATCGTTTGATGAATTGATAGGCGACTTTTACAGACAAATGTATGGTTGTGAGATCAGTGAAGAGGAAATGGATGTTATGAGAATGGTTGCGGGAGAGGCGGGAGTATTATATGAAGCCGGTTAAATTGATTATGAGCGCATTTGGACCATATGCGGGAGTAATGCCTGCGATAGAGTTTTCTCAGTTTGAGGACAAAGGCCTGTTTTTGATATCCGGTGATACGGGAGCGGGAAAGACAACCATTTTTGATGCCATCTGCTTTGCGCTATATGGTGAAACCAGCGGAAGATTCAGAGACACGAAAAATCTCAGAAGTGAATATGCAAAAGAGGGGACGCAGACCTATGTAGATTTTTATTTTACTCATCAGGGGAGAGACTATCATGTTTGGAGAAGACCCGGGTATGAGAGGAAAAAACAGCGTGGAACGGGAGTAACTTCGGTCAAAGAAAATGCAGTCTTCTATTCAGGGGATAGCGCGCCGATCGAGGGGAAGAAGCAAGTTAACGATGCCGTAAAAGAGCTCCTTCATATCGATGAAAAGCAATTTAAGCAGATCGCCATGATAGCACAGGGAGAGTTTTGGGCTTTGCTCAATGCCAGGACCGATGAAAGAACGAAGATTCTGCGTACCATCTTTCAGACAAGCGGATATAACAATATTGAGTACCGGTTGAAGGACCGGATGGATTTAAGCTTTAAGCAGAAGGCGAAAACCCAGGATAGTATCGTGCAGTATTTTACCGATGTTTCGGTGGATGCGGACGATGAACTGGCAGGGCCTTTGTCCGATCTTCAATCTCGCGCAAAAAGATCTAAAAGCGCGTGGAATCTTGAAGAGATCATCGATATATTAAAATCCGTGATAGATTCGGACAAAGAAAAGCTAAAAGCCGTAGATTCTGATCTTAGAGTCATTGAAAAAGAGTACGACAAGAGCAAAGAAGCCCTCGCAACAGCCGAAACGAATAATGGCTTCATCACCAAATTCGAAGGCCTTAAGGAAAAAGAAAAGGAACTAAAAGAAAAGAAAAAAGAAATAGATGAAAAGGAGGCTCTGTTAAGAAGACAGAAGCCGGCTACCAGAGAAGTTAATCCTGTGTACATGTCGTGGGAAGAAAAAGAAAAATCTGTAAAAGCGGTTCAATCTCAGATAGAAGAGAAAAAAGATGCTGTAAAGATAGCATCAGATAAAGCAGAAGAAGCTAAGGAAGCATTGGCAAAAGCAAAGAAAGATCAGCCCGAAACAGAAAAACTCCAAAAACTGATAGACAAGATCGAGGAAGAAGAGAAGAAATATCAGCAAAGAGACGAACTGGTCAGTGAAATCAAGAAGCTTGAAGAAGATTCGCAAAGATTCGCAGATGAAGAGAAGTCGTTAGAGAAAAGAGAAAAGGCTCTTAAGGAGGAGATCCGGCAACTTAAAGATACCGTTAAGGCGCTTAAGGGAACACCGGAAAAACTGACGGAGATCAGATCACTAAGTGAGAAGTATCAAGATCTCCTGGATAGCATAGACCAAATCGTTGAAGAAAAAGTGCCCAAAAGGGAGACGAAAAAGAAAGACCTTGAAAAAAAGCAGAAAGCTTATAAGAATGCGTTTGAAGCTTATGAAAAAGCAAATAAAGAAAAAATAGAAGCCGAGAAAATCCTGGATGATCATCGGGCGGGAATATTGGCCAAAGGTTTGGAAGAAGGACAAAAATGCCCTGTCTGCGGATCTGTGCATCATCCGGAGCCTGCGAAGATTCCGAAAGAGGCGATCACCGAGGAGGCATTCAAAGAACTAAAGGAGAGGGAAGAAACCCTTCAAACCAAGAAGTCTAATGAGAATACAGCTGCACAGACTGCTAAAACAGCTCTTTTTGAATATGAAGAACGGCTGAGAGCAGATATTCTTGACTGCATAGAGGATACCGGTAAAGGATTAGATGATCTGATAAAGGAAATAAAAGATGCGCAAGGTATCGTAAAGGACAAGATCAAAGAGAATACCAAGAAGCAGAATGCTTTGGAAAAAGACAGCAAAAATCTTGGAAAAGCGGAAAAGGATCTCGAAGATGCGCAAGGCCTTAAGACAGAAAATTTAGCACGGGATAAGGAAGAATTTTCAAAAAGGAAACAGAATACAGAGAAAGTCAAGGCAGAAAAAGAAGCTGTGCTTAAAACGTTATCAAAGCTAAGCTTTGACAGCCGGGAAATCGCGGAGTCCGAGAGAGATAAAGCCCGGACGAAGAAAAAGAGTATTCTCGATAAGATCGAGAAAGCTGATGAAGAAAGTAAAAAAGCAGAGAAAACCTATGCCTCGGAAAAGTCGGTGTTAGAGACGCTGGTGAAGTCTCTGGGGAAAGCGAAAAAAGAGGCAGAAGAAAGACGAAAGAAGCTTGAAGCGGCAGTAAAGAAGAATCAATTTGAATCCGTTGATGAGTGCCTTAAGTTTGTTTTACCGGAGGAGAAAATAGCAGAAGCTGATGAGGAGATCGGCAGCTATAGGCAGGAAGTTACCACAAATAAAAAACAGCTGGAAGACGCAAAGAAAGATGCTAAGGGGCGCAAACTCATTGATATTGGTAAGCTGAAGGAAAAATGCGATCTGCAGCATGAAGAGGTAACAAAAAAACGCGGGATAAGCAATTCCATAAAAAACAGGCTTAAAGGGAATGAGGAAAGGCTTGAGAAGATCTCATCGCAGGAATCTGAACTGGAAAAAGCGAGAAAAGAAAACGGTATATGCACCAGATTATACAATCTTGTAAAAGGTACGACCGGCAATGGTAAGATCACGCTTGAACAGTATATTCAGGCAGCAGGCTTCGATGGAATCATTTCGGCGGCAAACAGAAGGCTTCTACCCATGAGTGATGGCCGGTATGAATTGTACCGTCAGGAAGATTCACTTGGGAAGAAGAGCAATATATTCCTTGACCTGGAAGTACTTGACAACACCACCGGCCACAGAAGACCCGTGGGCAGTCTGTCCGGGGGAGAGAGCTTTAAGGCTTCCCTAAGCCTTGCATTGGGATTATCTGATACCATTTCGATGAACCTGGGAGGCATACAGATGGATGCCCTGTTTGTTGATGAAGGATTCGGAACACTGGATCGTAAGTCCATAGAGAACGCAATGGATATCCTTATTAATCTGTCCGGCACCGGCAAGCTTGTGGGAATCATAAGCCACAGGGAAGAATTGATGGAGAATATTCCCCAGCAGATACGTGTAAAAAATACTAAGGATGGAAGCAGGTTGACAATAGAAACCGGATTATAAAAGACCCAAATTAAGGAACTGTAGAATGATAAGTTGTGCATTTTATTGTTCTATAGTTCCTAATGACAAGGAGGTAATCGAAATGTCATGTTCTAACGGATGCCGGAAGTACCCTAATATGTTTAAGCCTATGACGATAAGGGGAAAGACGTGGAAAAATCGCGTGATCGCATCACCCATCACCGCAAACAGGATAGTGGATCACGGATATCCCACGCCGGAGGGCATAGACGCTTATGAGACGAAATCGCGCGGGGGCTTCGCGCAGGTGACTGTGACAGAGTCTTTCGTTGACCATGAATATGCCTGGAGGCATGAGCACGGGCTTAATGTCTGGGAGAACCCCATGACCACATTCCATATGGAATCCATAATGACCCTGACCGAGGCGATAAAGGCTCACGGCGCCATAGCCATGGTTCAGCTAAATCATGTGGGCGCGATGAATCATCCCGACACCATACCCGGACATAAGAATCCCATAGGCCCTTCGGCCTTCGTGCGTGACGACGGTGTAAGTGTCGAGGAAATGACGAAAGAGCAGATAGAATACACCGTAAATCAGTTTGCCGAGGCTGCATGGAACTGCAAGGCTCTGGGCTTCGACGGGGTCAATCTCCACGGTGGGCACGGCTGGCTCCTCAACCAGTTCCTCTCGCCCAGGTTTAACCACAGGACGGATGAATACGGCGGCAGCATGGAAAACCGCGCCCGGCTCTCTGTGGAAATATGCGACAGGATTCGGCAGGTCTGCGGAGAGGATTTTATCATTGAGTACAGGATGAGCGGCTCCGAGAGGATTGAGGGCGGTCAGACCTTAGAGGAAGGCATTGAATTCGCAAAAATCATACAGAACCATGTGGATCTCATACATGTGACCAGCGGCTTTTATCAAGATCATGTAAATACAAAGGCTTTTTCCTCGATGTTTGACGCTCACGGCTGCAATCTCGACCTCGCCGGGGCGATAAAGAAAAATGTGGATGTGCCCGTCATCGCAGTCGGCGGCTTCAATGCGCCGGGGCAGATAGAGGACGCGATAGCCTCAGGTGAATGTGATTTTGTGGCAATGGGCAGACAGCAGTTTGCGGATCCTGAATTTGTAAATAAGACATTGTGGGGGCTGGAGGATGAGATAGCTCCGTGCCTGCGCTGTTCGTGCTTTAATCCGCTTGCGGCAGATCCCGGAGAGCGCCCTATACCACAGCTGTGGCATTGCGCGGTAAATCCCACAAGCGGTCGCGAGCTTCGCTGGAGGAATGCGCCTAGGCCTTACGGCTCCAGGAATGTCCTTGTGATAGGCGGCGGTATCTCGGGGCTTTACGCGGCGGCTACCGCGGCAGACAGGGGCCATAAGGTGACTCTGGCGGAAAAATCTGACCGGCTCGGAGGTCAGCTTTGGTTTACTGAGACAGACACACACAAGGAGTCACTGCTTCGCTTCAGGGACTCCGTGATCGCCAGGTGCAGACGGCTGGGGGTTGACATAAGACTTAAAACCGAGGTGGACGAGGCATACATAGAAAAGGCTGACCCTGACGCCGTCATCTGCGCGGCAGGATCACATCCCTTCGTGCCGCCGATAAAGGGCATAGAGGATAATGCGAAGCATGCTCTCTATGGATATACCCACCCTGACGAGGTAAAGGGAAAAAGGGTGGTCATGATAGGAGGAGGCGCCATAGGGTGTGAAACAGGGTATTTCTTTGCGAGCGAGTGGGGAGCGGATGTGACCGTGCTTGAGGCACTCCCGGTGATGATGAAAGACAGCTTCCCATCGCAGAAGGCAGCGCTTTTTCCGAGGATGGAAAAGGCAGGGATGAAGCTTCATAATTCGGTAAAGATAAGTATGATAAATCCCGATGGAGTGGTATATACAGATGCAGACGGCAGCAGCGCAAAGGCAGAGGCTGATATTATCCTCTATGCCTGCGGCAGCCGCTCAAACAACGATATTACCGACAGATTCCGCGGTATCATCCCGTGGTATGTCGTAACAGGTGACGCCCGAAAGGCCCGCACGGTAAAGATGGCTACATATGAGGGTTTCTGCGCGGCGATGGATATACTGTGAATCATTAGGAGTTGTTATAATGTTAATGGTACACGGTACCAACGTTGCATTAAAAGCGGACATTGAAAAATTATTTCATCCGAAAACAGCAGGTCATATATTGAAGCTTCGTGAAGCATTTCCGGGTCAGACGATCTTTGGAAGGTCTGATGTGATGCGAGTGATTGATATTAGAGCATCCAAGACATGGTACCAGGTACCATGTCCTAAACCATTGTATAGCCGCCGTCCACAGGGATGGCGGCCCCCGTGATAAAGCGTGCGTCATCGCTCACCAGGAAGGCTATTATGGAGGCTATCTCAAAGTCCTCGCCTATCCTGCGCATGGGATGAAGATCCCTGTAAGCCTGCTTTTCCGCCTCGGGCACAAGGGGAGTGTTGATAACTCCCGGGCACACACAGTTGACGCGGATATTTTCCTCTGCATATGCGGTACCTGCCGCTCTTGTAAGGTTTACTACCCCGCCTTTTGCGGCAGAGTATGCCACGTTTGTAGGCACCGCCACCAGACCAAACATGGAGGCAAGATTTACTATGTATCACAGTTATGTATAGTAAACGCATTTAATAAATGCGTTTACTATACCATCGTCCTTACAAGGGTTATCCTGGCCAACATGAAAATGGGCATCTGGTGCCGGGACAAGAGGATCTTTTGGTTCATACAGATAATACAGATTTCGCAGAAAAGTACAGATTTGACAGAAAACGATATGTGCTGTATAATACACAGAAACAAGTGTTGCCTAATAAAAACATTTACTGCTTTTGGGGGTAGAGCCTATGTTTAAAAATCCGTTTTCACCAATATTTGGTGGAAAACCCGGCGTCTTCTTTGGCAGAGATAGGATATTAAAATTATTTGATCAGGCTATGATAGATACAGGAAGTGATGATCGTGCTTTATTTATTACAGGGACAAGAGGTAGTGGTAAAACAGCACTTTTGGAGCAACTGTCTATCAGGGCAAAAAATAAGAACAGGATTGTTATAGATCTGGGTCCGGAGAATACTTTGCTCCAGCTTGAACATTTTCTTATAGGACATGATGAAGTGACAAAAACTGTTAGTCCGGGGGCAAGTGTTAATATACTTGGAGTCGGGGGAAGCGTATCCGCCGGTTCAGTTTCAAGGACAGATCGAATCGGAAGCGGTAATCTCCAACCATTATTTTTGGAAACTTGTGCCGGTGCTAAAAAAGGAATTTTAATAACGATAGATGAAATCCAGAAGGTTCCTATAGAGGATGTATCAGTGATTTGTAATGTCTATCAGATGGCATCCAGGAAGGGGTATGATGTTATGCTGGCTGTAGCGGGATTGCCATATGCATATACAAAAATCATAATGTATGAAGGATGTACTTATCTACGGAGAGCATCACATGAGGAGCTGGGTCTATTTACATGGGATGAAACAGATGCTGCCTTAGACAATATATTTTCAGGCATCAAGGGCTTGATTATTGATAAATCATATATCGATAAAATGAATCAAAGTAGCTTTGGTCATCCTTATTTGATGCAGTTGCTTGGATACTATTTAATTTTACAAGTAAATGACAAAAATAATGACAAAAAATATAATGTAACAGAAAACGAGGTAGATGAAGCTGTATCAAACGCTTTATTTTCCTATGAACAACGTGCCTTAAAACCTCTTTTGGATGAGCTGTCAAATAATGAGAGGACTTATTTAAGGTCTATGTCAGAGTGCCTTAATGATGATCGTTTGGCGATGACAGCAGATATAGCACATGATATGGACGCAGAACAGAACAAACTGAGCAGAACAAGAGCAAGTCTTATAGATAATGGAATCATAGCAGCACCGGAACGAGGCAAGGTAATGTTCTGTATTCCATACCTGGCGGATTATGTAAAAAAAGAAGAACAAACGTCTGATATTATAAGTATAGCCAGGCAACGAAGGGTTTAGCGTATTGTGCTTGCCAAAACACAAAACGCCCTTGAAGAAACGGGCATTCTGAATATGCCTGCACCGGATTTGCTATGCACCGCGCATCCCGGCGCAAGTGATCCCTAAATGTCCTCATTGCGGAAAGCCTCTGACCATGAACCTTAGATCGGATGATAAGTTCGTAGAGACGCAAGGCTGGC
>CAJOPH010000088.1 GCA_905236805.1 uncultured Eubacterium sp.
AGGAACCCCGCCACCATAGCCGACAACGTGGGAGACAACGTAGGCGACGTGGCAGGCATGGGAGCAGACCTTTTTGAGTCGTATGTGGGCTCTTTGGTATCAGCGCTTACCTTAGGGATCACCTATACGGCGGCCGTGAAGGTGGAAGGCGCGGGGGTGATATACCCGATAGCGCTTGCGGCGTGCGGCATCCTTTCATCCATCATAGGGTCGTTTTTCGTAAGGGGAAATGAAAAGTCCAATCCCCATACGGCATTGAAGACAGGAACCTATGTGGCATCGGTACTGGTGGTCATAGCATCCATAATATTAAGCTATATGCTGATGGGTGACTTCATGCCATCCGTGGCTGTCATCTCAGGGCTTATCGTGGGCGTTGTTATCGGAATAGTCACGGAGGTTTACACATCTGACGAGTACAAGTCCGTAAAGAAAATAGCAGAGCAGTCAGAGACGGGAGCGGCCACGAACATCATTTCGGGTCTTGCCGTGGGCATGCGTTCTACGGCCATTCCCATCATCCTTATCTGCGTAGCCATCTTGGTATCATACAAGGTATGCGGGCTCTATGGAATAGCCCTGGCGGCAGTGGGCATGCTGTCCACCCTGGGCATTACGCTGGCCGTGGATGCCTATGGGCCTATCGCTGACAATGCAGGCGGTATAGCCGAGATGAGCGAGCTGGATGAGAGCGTGCGTGAGATTACTGACAAGCTTGATTCGGTGGGGAACACCACCGCAGCCATGGGAAAGGGATTTGCAATAGGATCTGCTGCCCTTACGGCCCTTGCGCTGTTCGTATCCTACGCACAGGCGGTGGGGATCAATATCCAGGAAGAGGGTATCAATCTCCTTAATCCCACCGTTACCATCGGTATATTCATAGGCGGAATGCTTCCGTTCCTTTTCTCAGCGATCACCATGGAGGCTGTTTCAAAGGCGGCTTACCAGATGATAGAAGAGGTCCGCAGGCAGTTCCGTGAGGACAAGGGTATCCTGGAAGGAACATCAAAGCCCGACTACAAGAGATGCGTGGCCATCTCCACGCAGGCTTCTTTGAAGGAGATGATAATCCCCGGCGTGATGGCGGTCGTAGTGCCATTGGCAGTGGGAATCTGCCTGGGATATGAAGCTTTGGGCGGTCTTTTGGCAGGGGCTTTGGTTACGGGCGTGCTCATGGCCATATTCATGGCAAATGCCGGCGGCGCATGGGACAACGCCAAGAAATACATCGAAGGCGGCCACCACGGCGGCAAGGGCTCAGAGCCCCACAAGGCGGCAGTGGTAGGCGATACGGTGGGAGATCCTTTCAAGGATACGTCAGGACCTTCCATCAACATCCTGATAAAGCTGATGACCATAGTATCGCTCGTATTTGCGTCGGTTTTCACGGCTACGGGATTCTTTTAACTGTTTCTAAGGCTGCAGATTTTGCGGCTGCGGCAGATGCCCCGGGGGAGTATCCCCCGGGGGTTTACAAATCTTAAAATTATGGAAAACAAACTAGTCCTTATAGATGGACACAGCATACTTACCAGGGCATTTTATGGTGTACCCGACCTTACTGACGGAAAGGGGCGCCATACTAATGCTGTTTTTGGTTTTTTGAATATTTTCTTTAAGATAATCGAAGAGGAACAGCCCACGCACCTGATTGCGGCGTTTGACGCGCATGCAAAGACCTTCCGGCATGAAATCTATCCGGATTACAAGGCAAACAGGTCAAAGATGCCCGATGAGCTCCATGAGCAGGTGCCCCTCATACAGGAAATCCTAAGATCCATGGGGATAAAGGTAGCCATAAAGGAAGGCTATGAGGCAGATGACGTGATAGGGACATTGTCAGCGCAAGCCTCAAAAAAGGGTTTCCGGGTAAGGATAGTATCGGGGGACAGGGATCTTTTGCAGCTGATAGATAAGAACACGAAGATCATCATTCCAAAGACCAAAAAGACCGGAAAAAAGATAGAAATTTACGGGGAGGAGGAGCTGATGGAGCTCTACCACTGTACCCCGTCTGAATTCATAGATGTGAAGGCCCTGATGGGGGATTCGTCTGACAATATCCCCGGAGTCCCCGGCATAGGGGAAAAGGGCGCTGTAAAAATAATATCAGAATACAAGAGCATAGAAAATGCTCATGAACATATAGATGCCATAAAGCCTGCCAGGGCGCAAAATGCCCTGAGGGATTTTTATGACCTGGCGGAGCTTTCAAAGAAACTATCCGCGATAAACAAAAGTGTCCCCCTGGAGCATGACGTAGAGGATGCAAGGCTTTCGAACATATATACAGGGGAAGCCTATGAACTCATACAAAATCTTGAGCTAAAGAAAATCCTAGATAGGTTTGGCGAAAGGGATGGCAAAAAAAATGCCCCCGTAAAGGTAAATGAGATACATATCGGGGAAGAAGGAGCCGAAAATATCATATCGGGATTTAACAAAGCCCTTCCGGTATATGTTTACCTTGAAACCGGGAAAAATGGCAAAGTCCTGGGGTTTTCGCAGGGAAAAAGCAGTGATGGGGAGGAAAATGAATCAGGGGGGCATCAGGAAATATTTACTGATGAACGTGACATTAACCACACCATAAAGCTTTTGCTTACCCTTGGCTTCCATGTCATAGCCTATGATTTAAAAAATCTTATGCATGAAGCCGATGGTCTTGACGCTGATGACATAAACATAAATGATATTGATGACCTGTGGATAGCATACTATATCCTTGACCCGAACAGAAGGGGATTTTCCCTGGACGAAATGACCGCGATGACGGGGACGCAGGGTCTTATTGATTCATATGAAGGGTGCCTGAAAAGGCTAAGGGACACCTCACAGTACGAAATTTACAAAGATATGGAGATGCCCCTTATCCCCATCCTGTATGGCATGGAAAAGGAAGGGATACTCTGTGACGGGGAGGCCTTGGATGTCTTTTCAAGGGAGCTTGACAAAGATGTAAAAAAGCTCGAGAAAGAAATCTATGACCTTGTAGGAGAAGAGTTCAACATACTTTCTCCAAAGCAATTAGGAACCGTGCTTTTTGAAAAACTCGGCCTTCCCAATGGAAAAAAGACCAAGACAGGATATTCCACGGCGGCAGACGTTTTGGAGAAGCTTGCGCCTTCGTATCCGATAGTGGACAAGGTATTGGAGTATAGGACCTTGTCCAAACTAAGGAGCACTTATGCGGAGGGACTTAAGGACGCAATCGGTGAAGACGGAAGGATCCACACGACCTTCCATCAGGCAGCGGCCACGGGGCGCCTTACGTCTTCAGACCCAAATCTCCAGAATATCCCCTCAAGGACCGCCCTGGGAAGGAAGATCAGGGAGGTATTTGTCCCGAAGGAGGGGTGCGTCTTTGTGGATGCGGATTATTCACAGATAGAGCTGAGGATCCTGGCTCATATGTCGGAAGATGAAAACCTCATAGAGGCGTACATGGGATCCGATGACATCCACGCCCTGACAGCGTCCAAGGTATTCGGGGTGCCTCATGATGAGGTGACCCCCATCATGAGGCGAAACGCCAAGGCGGTTAATTTCGGGATCATATACGGGATGGGTTCCTTTGGCCT
>CAJOPH010000089.1 GCA_905236805.1 uncultured Eubacterium sp.
CTCTGATCTCAATGGTATCATCCGGCTTTGCGTTGCCACTGCCGAGATATGCCGCCAATTCCTTGATATTCTCATCTGGTAAGGGCTTTCCATTTTGTTTGCCCAAAAGTGCGACCGTCTCCACATGTACCGTCTGCGCAAACTGGTCAAACGCCTTCCATTTTTTTAATTCATAGCCTCCTTCACAAAGTACCCTTAGATCCCTGGCCAGTGTGGCAGGATCGCATGACACATAGACTATTTTCTTTGGATTTTCTTTTAACAATGCACCCAACAATTTCCCGTCCGCCCCCTTTCTGGGGGGATCTAAGATCACCACGTCCGCCTTGGAAAGATCCATGTCCTCTGCCTTTCCTTCCACGAATTCTACGTTTTGCACACCATTTACCAGGGCGTTTTTTTTGGCATCCGCCACCGCGGATGAAACCACCTCCACTCCCCTTACCTTTTTGCAGCCTCCCGCAAAAAACAGGGAAATCGTGCCTGTTCCGCAGTACAGGTCATAGACATTTTCCGTCCCTTCAAGTGCGGCAAACTCCACTGCCTTTTTGTAGATCTTTTCGGCCTGTTTCGTGTTTACCTGAAAAAATGAACGAGATGAGATCCTGAAGGAAAGGTCTCCCATCCTTTCCGAAATATATCCGTCTCCGTATAATATCCTCTCTTTGCTCCCTAAGATCACATTTGTTTTTTTCTTGTTGATATTCAATAAAACGGTCTTTATCCGCCCATCCGCTTGCGTTAATTTTTTGACAAACTCTTCCTCATGGGGGATCTTGTCCCCATTTATTACGAGACAGACCATGACCTCCCCCGTGTTCTCGCCTTCCCTTACCTGCACGTGCCTTACCGTCCCTTTGAGGGTCTTTTCATCGTATGGAGCAATATTATTTTCTTCCATGTGTTCCTTTATTTTGCCCAATATCTTTTTTACGTTTTCCTTTCCCAGATAACACTCTTTCATGGGGATGATGTCATGGGTTCTTCCCGCGTAAAAACCGAAAATGATCCCTCCTTCCTTGTCTTTGCCGACGGGTATTTCCATCTTGTTCCTGTAACGGAATTCGCCTCCCTCGTCCGCGCCTTCCACCGGTTCTTTTGTCTTTTCGATGAGGCTCCTGTCAAATCCGCCTATCTTTGCCAAGGCGTCTTCCACCTTCTTTTCCTTGTATTTTAGCTGCGCCCCATGGGAAATATGCTGCAGCTGGCAGCCCCCGCATTTTTTTGAAAGGGGACATAAGGGATCTGTTCTTTCGTCTGATGGCTTTATTATTTTTTCCAGCCTTGCGTATCCGTAGTTCTTTTTTAGTTTCAGTATCCTGACCTGTACCTCATCCCCCACGGCGGTGTCCTTAACAAAAAAAGGAAAGGCATCTGCCTTACCGATGCCTTCCCCTTTCGAACTCATCCCCGTGACCGTGATGGATATAATATCATTTTTTTTCATAATCCTTGTGTGTCCTTCGTATGTTTGAATCAAGAAGCCTGTTGAAGCCCTGCCATTCGTAATTGTCGTCCTTCAGGTGCTCGAAGCTTTCCGTAAATACCTCTATCTTTGCGTCCAGGTTGTCTGCCATGGCCAGGGCAAAGGCCTCCACCAGGGCAGGCTTCTTGGGGGATCCGAATTCATACTGTCCGTGATGCGCCAAAATGCAGTGCTTTAGCTCAAGGCCCAGTGTCTCGGGAAAGCCTTCTATCTCCCTGATCTTTTCATCGATCATCTCCACGCCCACCACGATATGGCCGATGAGCTGGCCCTCGTCGGTATAGTCATTCTGCGGAAACCTGGAAAGCTCCCTCAGCTTCCCTATGTCATGGAAAAGAGCCGCCGTGATGAGAAGGTCGCGGTTTATGACCTTGTACTGCTTTGAGAGGAATTCACATATCCTCGTCACGAACACGGTATGCTGCAGCAGCCCCCCTATAAAGCCGTGATGGACGGTCTTGGCCGCTGAGTGATAGGAAAAGAGTTTCTGAAATTCCTCATCCTTGAAGTAGCTTTCCAAAAGCTTTTTCAGATATTCGTTTTCCACGCTGTCTATATAATATATAATCCTGTCATACATCTCATCCACATGGTATCTGGATGTCGGCAGGTAATCTTTGTCCTCATACTCGCCTTCGACTGCCTTCCTGGCTCTCCTTATCGAAAGCTGCAGCTTTCCCTGGTAATTGGAAACATCACCCTGAACCTCCACATAATCCCCCGTATCAAAGTCCTCTATCCCGGGAGACTCCACGTCCCAGATCTTGGCGTCCAGCGTGCCTGTCTTGTCCTGAAGCAGGACGTTCTCGTAGGGTTTGCCATTCTTTGATACCGCACCCTTCCTGCTCCTGCAAAGATATATCTCCTGTATTCTTTTTCCTTCGGTAAGATTCTCTATGTATAACAATGCTTTTCCTTCCTGATAGTCATGACTTAATGTATTTGCCGAAAACATCAACGGTCCTTGCGCACGGAGTGTTTGGACGCTCCGGCCACAGCTACCGTGTCGTGGACAGGCGCGCCTGTATTTCGATCTGCCTGTAGGTATCCCCCGACTGCCTCTTTACCGTGATGGAAAGAAGGTCCCCGTCTGATCTGTCCTTTATGATGGACATAAAATCCGTCACATCCCCGGCATCCCCCCCATCAAGGGCCACTATTATGTCACCCGTCCTTAGC
>CAJOPH010000090.1 GCA_905236805.1 uncultured Eubacterium sp.
CCGGCGTGGCGGAATTGGCAGACGCCCGGGACTTAAAATCCCGTGGGTAGTAATACCCGTACCGGTTCGACCCCGGTCGCCGGCATGAATTACCAATTATCGTTTTCCTCTCTATTCTTTCCTTTCATGCCCCCGGGCCATTCGGTTCGGGGGCACTTTTTTTTGCGAATCCTTAGTCCATCACAAGGTACAGGGGGCTTTTTATTTCATATCCCTCTTCCCTTACGTAATCTATGAAGTCCCCCAGTATCGCCGCATTGGTCTCCGACACCGCATGGAGCAGGTAGATGGCCCCGGGATGGAGCTTTTCCTTTAGGAGGGAAAGTGCCTCTTCGTGATCCATCTGGTTTTCAGGATCCCAGTCGGTGTAGGCCGATGACCAAAAAAGTGTCCTAAACCCAAGGTTATTCATGAGGGCTAAAGACTGTATGTTAAAATTTCCCGAAGGGTAGCGGAACAGATACATGTCGTAGTCGTAATGCTCCTTCACGTATTCTTGACTTTCCATGACCTCTTTAGTCTGATATTCTATGGAGTGGGCGCTCATCCCGTCCGAGGGGTGGTTTTGCGTATGGTTCCCAAGGATATGCCCCTCGTCTATCATCCTCCTTACGTGGTCTTCCTCGGTCTGCGCGTAGTATCCCGTGATAAAAAACACTCCGGTTACGTCTTTTTCCTTGAGGGTGTCTAATATGGTGTCGGTGTAGCCGTTTTCATAACCGGAATCAAAGGTCAGGTATATCACCTTATCCCCCGACGGGTCTATGAAGTTTACCCCGTACTTTCCATATTCCTCCTGAAAATTCATCGCGGTAACGGGCCGCCCTAAATCGTCCCTGTCAGGACCCATCCCCCAGTCTATCTGCTCCGTGGAAAGTGACGAAAGGTCAGCCTCTTCATTTTCAAGAACCATCCCGTGGGAGAGTATGTAGGAGATGTCTGTGGACTTATCGTCTTCCCCGGATCCTGCATCCGAAGACTCTGATATATCGCCCGAGGCTAAGTCTTTTCCGGTCTGCGCATCCGTCTTTGCGTCTGAGGATTCTTCTTTTATTTCGCTTTCGGCTTCCGCGGACTCTGTGGGAGACTTTGCTCCGCTTCCCCCGCAGGCCGCAACAGAAGCTGCCGCAAACAGCACCATCATGGTCATTATCAGCTTTTTTTTCAATTTTCATCCTCCCGGTGGTTCCGTAACAGTGCCTCTACTATTTCCAGGTCCTGCCTGGTGGTCACCTTGATGTTTTTTTCCGAGCCGTAGAATATATGGACGTGTTCCCCGGAAAAAAGCTCCACCACCGACGCGTCGTCCGTCGCGGAATAATCCTCCTCCTCCATCATCCTGTCATATGCGCTCCTTAAGATGGCATATTCAAAGGACTGGGGCGTCTGGACCCTGTAGATCCCCCTCCTGTCCAGGGTCTTTCTTACGGTCTCTCCTTCCACCTGTTTGATGGTGTCTTTTTCAGGGATGGCACACACCAGGGACTTCTTTTTTTCGACGGCTTCCATCATGTCATTTATGAGCTTTACCGGAACCAGCGGCCTTGCACCGTCATGGATGTGCACGTACCTGTTGCTCGATGTCTCCAAAAGTCCGTTGTATACCGAAAAAGGCCTCGCGTCCCCGCCCTCTACCACGCCTATAATTTTGGATAAGTTATATTTGCCTTTAATCTTGTAACAGTGGTCTATATACTCCTTGGGCGCAACGACCAGCACCTCATCGATATCGCTCTTCTGGAAAGCCTCCAGCGCATGGTAAATAAGGGGCTTTCCGCAGACATCGGCAAACTGCTTGGGTATGTCGCTCCCAAAGCGAGTACCGCTCCCTGCTGCTACTATTATCGCCGTATGTTTCATAACCTTAAGGAAGGATCCGCATTCAACGCAAGATCCGCCCTCTCCCCCTTTATAAATCTGTAGTATCCCGCAGCCCCTATCATGGCCGCATTATCAGTACAAAGCCTTGGGGAGGGATAGTAAAGTACGGCTCCTTCTTCCTTTGCCATATCTTCCATCCTCTGCCTCAGGGCGCCATTGGCACTGACTCCCCCACCCATGGCAATCTTTTTCCATAGGTTTTGTCTTATGGCCATCCTTGTGTGTTCTGAGAGCACATCTATCACCGCCTCCTGGAAAGAGGCGCTGACATCGTAAGGATTGACCTTATCACCTTTCATTTTTTGTTTGTTTATGTAATTGAGCACCGCGCTCTTTAGACCGGAGAAGCTAAAGTCCATTGGGGCTTCATCTATCCTGGCCCTGGGAAATTCGATCGCCTTTGGATCTCCCTTCACAGCTGCCCTTTCTATGGCAGGTCCCCCGGGATACCCCAGCCCCAGGGTCCTCGAGACCTTGTCAAAGGCCTCTCCCGCCGCATCGTCCCTGGTGCGGGCCAAAACCCTCATCTGTCCGTAATCATCCACACTCAAAAGATGGGTATGACCCCCCGATACCACAAGGCACCCGTAGGGCGGCTCAAGGTCTTGGTGTTCTAAGTAATTCGCGCTGATATGGCCTTCGATGTGGTTTACCCCTATCAGGGGAAGCCCCAGGGAAAAGGCAAGGGTCTTTGCGAAATTAACCCCCACCAAAAGAGACCCTACGAGCCCCGGTCCCTTGGTTACGGCTATGGCGGATATGTCCTTCCAGGATGCTCCCGATTCCATAAGGGCCTTTCTTACCACGGGAGTGATCTTTTCCACATGGGCGCGGGAGGCTATCTCGGGAACCACTCCCCCGAATTCCGCGTGGTCTTTTATCTGGGTATAGATCACATCCGACAGGATCTTCCTTCCGTCTTCCACCACCGCAGCGGCGGTCTCATCGCACGAGGACTCTATGGCAAATATGAGCTTTCCCATTACTGCCCGTCTCCCTCTATTTCCTCACCATTGGCATCCACTTCCTCCGTGGACTTTAACGCGTAAGAGAGGATCTTCCATTTTCCCTCATCGTCCTTCCTGAGCATGTAGTTTTGGAAGGTCTTGGCATAGGCGGTATTTTGCTTTATGAAGTAGGAGGCGGTAAGGATGGCGCATTCTTTTTCCTGAACCTCCTTGTAGATCACCTCGTCCGAGTCAGGCATGGTGTAGTTTACCAGGGTCCACTTGTTTTCTTTGTACTTTTGCGCGTCAGCCTTCATGGACTGGCGGTACTGGTCCTCGGGATTGTTCGCCAAAAGCTCATCGTCCATGAGCTTTCTCATGTTCATGATGAGGTCATCAAACTGCTCGTCCGTATAGTCCTCGTTGTACATGGCCGTCAAAAACCGTGAATAGAGGTTTACCACGGCGCGGGGAGACGCGGGATAATTTTCCTCGGACTCAAGGTCCATGGATGTAAGGTCACCTATCTCGGTAATCTGTGTTGATGACTCCGCGTCGTTGCTTTTGTTTTTTATGACAAAAAAAGCCCCCACCACTACAGCCACTATAAGGACCGCCGCTAACCCCAAGCCTATTTTCTTACCCATTGACTTAACCTCCTTCCTCAAACCGCAACGTGGTACTCTGCCCATCCTTCGCGACTATTATATTTGGATTTATCTTTCTTACCGCACCTATGTACTCACCGGGATGCGCCATGGATGGTGAATAATGGGTAAGCCACGTCTCTTTGGCCATAGCGTCCCCGGAAAGCTTCGCGGCCTCATACATGGTCATGTGCCTGTACTGCCTGGCTTTTTGGGCTTTTTCCTTATCCCCGTACATCCCCTCGCAGATGAACAGATCAGAATCCCGCACATTTTCGAGTATTGATCCGGTGGGCCTCGTGTCTGTCACATACGAGAGCTTTATCCCCTTCCTGGGGGGACCCATCACCATGTCCGGGGTATAGGTCTTTTGTTCCATTTCGACCGTCTCCCCGTGCTGGAGCCTGTTCCAGGCCTTAAGGGGGATGCCAAGGTCTTTGGCTTTTTCGGCATCAAACCTCCCCGCGCGCTCCAGCTCCATGGTATATCCGTAGCAGGTGACATTGTGGTGGACCTTGAAGGCCCTTATCCTTAGTCCCACCCCGCTTAGCTCTTCCTCGTCTTCTGAGAGCTCATGAAACTCTATGTCAAAGGGGAGCTCCGGCGCTATGACCCTCAGGGAATTTACCACCTTTTCCAGACCCTTGGGACCTACCATGGTCAGGGTGTCTGTCCTTTCCTGGTTCCCCATGGTAAGCAAAAGACCCGGAAGGCCCGATATATGGTCCGCGTGGTAATGGGTAAAGCATATCACGTCTATGGGGCTGGCAGAAAGCTTTGCCTTCTTCATGGCTATCTGGGTCGCCTCCCCCGAATCTATGAGCAGGGCCTTTCCATTTACCCTCACGTAAAGGGAGGTAAGGAACCTGTAAGGCAGGGGCATCATGCCTCCCGTGCCTAATAAACAAACATCTATCATATCAGACTCTTTCTCATAATGTAAGCATCCTCGCTGGGGTGGCTGTAAAATCTTGGGCGCTTGCCAATAGTGTTAAATCCGCACCTGGTATAAAGGTTTAGCGCAGGGATATTTGACACCCTTACCTCCAGGAATATCTTCTCCACACCCCTTTCCACAGACAGGGCAAAGAGCTTCCTTAGCATGGAGTCTGCTATTTTCTGCCTGCGGTATTTTTGCTTCACGCACACCCTGGTGATGGCTCCCTCGTCAAAGGAATAGTACATCCCCACATATCCCGCGATCTCGTCAAATTTTTCATATACCAGGAAAATGGTATCCTCCAGCAAGCTGTCGCCAAGGGAATCCATCGTCCAGGGATCCGCAAAGACATCTCGCTCCAAGACCGACACTTCCCTTAGGTCTTTTTCTTCCATCATACGTACGCAGGGGGCATTCATGGGGTCTTTCCTTTTTTTTCGACTTTTTCGACTTTTTCGA
>CAJOPH010000091.1 GCA_905236805.1 uncultured Eubacterium sp.
CCACCGCATGTCCTATCGTATGTCCGAAATTAAGAAGAGCTCTTCTGCCCTTTTCGGTGGGGTCTTCTTCCACAATGTCCCTTTTATATCCGCAACAGGAATATATGATCTTTCCTATGATATCAGCTTCCAATCCATATACATCCGCCTCCATGTCGTTTAGGTAATAAATAAACTTTTCATCGAGGATATATCCGTATTTTATTACCTCTGCCATGCCGGCAATGAGCTGTCTTTCGGGAAGGGTCTTTAAGGTATTTACGTTCATATACACGAGACGGGGCATCTTGAAGGCTCCCACCATGTTTTTATATCCCTTCAGATCCACCCCGGTCTTTCCCCCCACACTTGAATCCACCATGGAAAGAAGGGTGGTGGGAATCTGAATAAAATCTATTCCCCTTAGGAAGGTGGCGGCCGCAAAGCCTGAAAGATCTCCCACGACACCCCCACCCAATGCAAGGATCAAGCTTTTTCTGTCCAGACCTTTAATGATCATCTTTTCGTAGAGTTTTTCCACCGTGTCAAGGTTTTTATTTTTCTCTCCTTTTTCAAAAACAAAGTCCCCCGCAAAAATAAATTTATCCTGAATGAGGCCTTTGATTTCTTCGAGGTAGAGCTCTCCCACCGTGGAATCAGATACAATAAAGAGCCTGGAGGCTTTTCCAAATCCCAGTCTTTCTATCTCATCTGCCAGATTATCGAATGAATCCCTAAAAACTATTTCATATATCGGATTATTTTCCGTGTCATGCACGGTAAGCATATCATTCATTTCTAAAGATCCGTCTGAATGGGTGAGTCATCAAGGCTCCCTATAAATTCCTGAATGTCTCCCGATATCTCTACATTGGGCGGTGTGATGATGAATATGAAATTAGACACCTTTTGGAGGTTTCCTCCCATCGCAAAGCATGACCCCGAGGTAAAGTCTATGATCCTTTGGGCTATGTCAAGGTTAACGCCTTCCATGTTGAGGATGACAGTCCTGTCATGAAGCAGGGTATCCGTGATCTCTCTGGCATCCTCTATCGTATTAGGCCTTATAATGCATACTTCCATTTCCTCACCTGCCTGTTTGTTCTTTGACCCCTTTAAGGGCATTATCTTTGTGCTTTTTTGCGCACTTTGTCTTTTTACATGTGAAGATGATTTTCGCCTGGATTGAGAACTTTCTGCCTTGGGTCTCTTAAGAAGCGGTCCCTTAGGCTCTTTTGGTTCATCGTCATCATAATCAAAATCATCATAATAATCATCATCTTCGGGATTTAGGTTCATCATACCCAAAAACCTGTCCATAATGCTCATAATATCAATCCCCTATCCTTTGTCTTTATCACTATGTATAATTCCTTTCCCCAAAAATGGCTGTTCCCACTCTTACGTAAGTGGCACCCTCCTCCACTGCCACCTCAAAATCATTGGTCATGCCCATCGAAAGATCCTTCATGGTGACATTTTTAATATTTTCATCTTGGATAGCTTGCGAAAGACTGTTTAAGGCCTTGAAAATGGGCCTGTTTTCCTCCGGGTCATCTACGAAAGGAGCAATGGTCATAAGACCCCTTATGTGGACATTTGGAAATTCTGAGATTTCACGCACCATGGGGATAACATCTTCATTGTGAAAGCCAAATTTTGAATCTTCCTGTGCGACATTAACCTCTATCAATATGTCGGTATCTGTCCCTGCCTTTACCGACTGCTTTTGTATCTCTTCCGCAAGCCGCACCGAATCTACGGAATGAATGAGAAATACCTTTCCTGCAATATATTTCACCTTGTTTCTTTGAAGGTGTCCTATCATGTGCCATCTGATATCGCCGGGCATGGCGGGGATTTTATCTGACAGCTCCTGCACCTTGTTTTCACCAAAATCCAAGGATCCTGCCTCGTATACCTCCCTAAGCATATCAAGGGGCTTTGTCTTGCTGACGGATATGAGGGTTACATCCTTTGTGTCCCTGCCCGACCTGTCACATGCTGCTTGTATTCTTTTTTTTATATTTTCATAGTTTTCCTTCAAACTCAATTTACTATTTCTCCATCTGAAATCGTATCCGCATCCAACGCTATGTAATCAAAGCGGCAAAGACCATAATCGGAATTGCTCTCTACTATGGAATAGTCGTTATTTTTGTAAAGGATTCTCACCTGCGTAAAAACGGCATATCCCTTGTTGATATTGTAGACACCGGTAAGCGCCTTCGTGGTGGATAGCTTATATCTTTGGTCGGAATCCGGAAGAATGAGGACATCTTCTTCGTCAAGGTCATCTTTTGATATGTAATAGTAGTCATCATCCTCATGATAAACATCCACTGCCTTAAAAACCGCTGATTCATCGCTTTCCACAAGGAAACCGTCTCCATCGGAATCCCCGCCTTTGGTAAGGTACTCTTTAGGAACGGTATAAAAATCCTCCTCGGTAATGGCTGTGTTGGGAACCTTTAAGCCCGTGACCTGATCAAGGGTTAGCTTTATATCCAAAAACCTTTCATCCACGTAACGCACCATGGAATTTACAAAAGAAAGGGTCACCAGATGGTCATCCCCGACATCCCTCACATCCACCGTGGCATAGGCCCAGTTGTTGTCGGAAAGAAAGGTAACCTTTACAGATTCCATATCCTTAAGGGTTCTGGCCGTATCTTCGGATACGTTTATCACGACCTCCCAGTGTTCATCATCTATAAGCTTGTAAACATGGTCACCTGCCGAAACCTCCATATTATTCTCCAAATAAATCGGGGAATAGGAAGATGTGTCCAAAAGGTCAGCTGTCACCTCATCTGCGGCAAGTGACTCAAATCCATCTGTATAATATGCGATTATCCCGTCTTTTTCGGCATAAACAAGATTAAGGGAAGAGATATCACCATCGGATGAGCTTATCATTTCCAGGGCATTTTTGTTCATGTCATCCAAAATGGCGGTATTTATGGCAGATTTCATGTCATAGACATCCCCAAATCCCATGTCGCTATAGGATGATGAATAGTCCTTGAGGGTGTTTTCCAAATCTTCATAATCATCCGTGGTAAGAAACTCCTTATCCGCATCCGATGAATTGATCAGGCTGTTTATTTTTCCTGCCGAATCAAGGGAATAGACCAAGGTTTTTGAGCCTACCTTCCCACCCTCCGCGGTATAATAGTTCACCACCCCCGAAGATGAGGCATCATAGATGGTTTCATCACGGACCGCTATGCCCCTGTACTGATCGTCATGAACCAAAGATCCCATCTCCACCATGCATATCGAAACGTGCTCCTTGGTGAAATATGATACTGCAAAATATGATGCATAGAGCAGCACTATAATGAAGATAAAGAGCTCGACGCTGAGTGTGACCTTCGCCCTGACCGGGGATTTTTTAGTGAAGCTATCCGGCAAATTTCCTCCTTCTAAACAACCAACGATAGCTGTCCCACGGTAAGGACAGCCATCAATCAACAATTATAGAAAACGATGAATCTAAAGAACTGTTAAGAATAGTTCCTAAAGTTCTGTCGTGACGAATTTTTCTATCTTCGAGGAAATCTGATCCCTGGTGGCGGAAACGGTAGCAATAAACTTCACATCAAACTGGTTTCCTATCTCGTCTAATTTAAGTATGGCGCCTTCAAGATCATCAATGGTCATGTTGGCGAGCACCATGAAGTTGTCAAAATACACATATTCCAAATCGTTATCTTGGGAAACCATCCCACAGATAAAACCCATAAACTCAAATTTGTTGTTCAAGGGGTATTCGGTAGAATTAACCAAACGGACTTTTCGATTGAGATCGTACATATGCTTGGTAGATTTGTCCACATATACACAATTCCCTGTAGCTTTGTCAAGGTTTTTTTCGACAAGGTCTAAAAGATGGGTGGTCTTGCCCTTTCCTTTATCCCCTATAATCAATTGAACCATCGCATGTTCCCTCCTTGTAAATAAAATATTCACTCTTTATTATACCCTACTTCAGGCTAAAACACAAGGGTAAAATACATCTCACCATATACAAATTGGGTCATAATTGCGCAGCAGGCGCGCAATTCGACTGTAATACAGTAACACATTCACCTATTATTTAACCGAAAGAAGTTCATTCATCAAAGAATACAGATCTTCTTGTGACCCTGCCTTAAGGACAATGTTTACATACCTGTTGCCGTTTTTCCTCTCCGAAAGAAGAACGAGGCAGTAACCTGCGGCATTGGTAGTACCTGTCTTTCCTCCAAGGACGGTCACCTTCTTTGGGGAGTCTTCATATCCCATCAGGTACCTGTTTGTACTCTCCCAATGCTTGCTGACCAATCCCCCCGAAGCATCTTTGTATGATGCGTCGTAGCTTTTTGATGTTACTATCTCATAAAACGTGTCATTTTGAATGGCTTTTTGGAAAATAAGGTAGAGGTCATAACAGGTAGTATAATGGTTTTCATCATGAAGTCCATTGGCATTAGTGAAGTGTGAGCTTGTGGCTCCAAGCTTCCTTGCTGTATCATTCATGAGATCTGCAAAAGATGAAATATCCCCCGATACATATTCGGCCAGGGCATTCGCGGCCTCGTTTCCCGAACACAACATCATGCCATAGAGCGCATCCCTTACCGATATCACATCTCCCACATTAAGTCCGCACACTGAAGAGCCCGCCTCCAGTCTCATCGCCGTATCCGAGACCACCAAGGTCTCATCAAGGTCTGCGCACGAAGTAGCCACTATGTAACAGGTAAGTATTTTTGTGGTACTTGCGGGATAGAGCTGTTCGTAAACATTTTTGGCGGCATTTACACTATTAAGGGATATGTTCGCTGAAATATAGCTCTCTGCCAGCGTCCCGTTTACGGATGAGTTTTCTATCGTATCGGAAGAAGGTACCGCAACGGTCTGTGAAAACCCATGGACAAGACGCACGCTCCCTGATGCCGAAAGGGGATTGTATGCGTTTTCAAGGGAAGAGGATCCTCCACAGGAAACCAATGATGAGGATATTATAGACAGCGCTATTGTAACTACCGCAATTTTTTTTATCAGTTTATTAAAAGTCATGTTACCACCCGGGCGAGTCTTGATTAATAATTTACTCTTAATAATTTATTCTTTGCAGTCCTACATTTAAGACCACTCCTATTCCGATGAAAAGCGAGATCAAAGATGTCAGCCCATAGCTTACAAAGGGAAGCGGAAGCCCCGTGTTTGGAAGGAGCCCTGTCACCACGCAGATATTAAAGAAGCTTTGGATTGAGACAAGGGCGGCCATTCCATTACATATAAGCTTACCCTTGAAATCCTTGGCCTTGGATCCGAGATATATGCACATTAAGCTTACCAAAAGAAGGAGCACTATGATGGTACAGCACCCTATGAACCCCATCTCCTCACCTGTCACAGCGAAGATGAAGTCTGTCTGTGGCTCAGAAATGAAATTTCCGTTCTTTACCGAGTCTACGTCCGTGTTGTAAAGCCCTTTCCCAAAAAGCTGTCCCGAGCCTATTGCGGTAATGGAATTTTGCTGCTGATAGGCACTTTGGGGATAGTCTTCAGGATGAAGCCAGGCCATGATGCGAAGCCACTGGTAATAGCCTATGATCTTCCCCTGTATGATCATATGAAAAAAAACAGCAATCAGGGGAATTCCAATAGCCATAAGCAAAGCCACAAGCTTTCCGCTCAAACCGGCCACAAAATACATCACAAAGCATACCAAAAAGACCACAATGCTGGTGGACAGATCAGGCTGCTTGTATATAAGGAATACGGGAAAAAGTATAAGAACCATCAATTTTACTATTTCCTTTGGGTCATTAAGCTTTTCGGCTTCTTTTAGGTTTCCCAGGTATTGTGAAAGGAATAGTATCATCAATATCTTGGAAAGCTCTGAAGGCTGAAACGTAAAGACTTTAAGGTCTATCCACCTGGTGGCGCCTCCCGCATCAGACCCAAAGAAGATCACGGTAAGCAAAAACAAGATGTTTATCCCGTAGATTACCCAATAAAACCTTAATATATAGCTGTAATCAAAAAGCGAAACAAAAGTCATTACAAAGACTCCCATGACAAGCCCCATTATCTGCTTGGTCTGGAAATTTTTGTTGGCAGATCCTATGACCAATATGCCTATGACCGCCAGAGCTATGACACAAAAGACAAGCTTTATATAGTAGTCCCTGATGCGGTATTTTCTGGATAAAGTAACAAATAGATTCATGTTGTATTGGTATTCATGTGCTTCATATCCCTTATCGGGATGTTTGCATACAGTGCGGGAACGGTGCCGTTTCCACCGTCAGACTCCGTGGTGGTGATCTGTATGTCAAGCCCCGACGTATCTATTTCCATATACTTGGATATCACGGATATGATCTCGTTTTTTATTTGTTCCATTAAGTCAGGAGAGCAGTCCGCCCTGTCAGATACAAGGACGAGCTTCAGCCTGTCCTTTGCAACGCTCCCAGAGTTTTTCCTTTTGAAAAAATCCATCAATGCCATAAGAGCCACCTCCCTTATTTAGAAAACAAGCCCTTTAGCTTTGAAAAGAATCCTCCCTGCTCCTCAAATTCCAACAGGGGAACATCCTCGCCCAAAATCCTGTGACAGATGTTCATGAAAGCCTTCCCGGCTCCGGAGGCACTTCCCACCAGGGGTTCGCCCTTGTTGGTGGCTACGACTATCTGCTCATCATCAGGCACGGCTCCTATCAGGTGAACCGAAAGAATGTCCACCACATCATCTATGGTCATCATGTCACCGCGCTTTACCATGTCGGGACGAACCCTGTTTACCACAAGGTCTATCTGAGATATTTCGGATGCCTCCAAAAGTCCTATTATCCTGTCGGCATCCCTTATGGCGGAAACCTCGGGGGTGGTCACTACTATGGCTCTGTCAGACCCTGCTATGGCATTCTGGAACCCCTGCTCTATCCCTGCCGGGGAATCCAGTATCACGTAATCAAAATCGTCCTTTAGCTCATTTACTATTTCGACCATCTGCTCAGGATCTACGGCGGACTTGTCCCTGGTCTGGGCCGTGGGAAGAAGAAAGAGGCGATCGGGATATTTTTTGTCCTTTATAAGGGCCTGTGAAAGCTTGCAACTTCCTTCCACCACATCTACCAGATGATAGACTATCCTGTTCTCAAGTCCCATTACCACGTCCAGGTTCCTAAGGCCTATGTCAGTATCTACCAGCACCACCTTTTTCCCCAGCATTGCCAATCCCATTCCGATATTGGCAGTGGTCGTGGTCTTTCCTACCCCGCCTTTTCCGGATGTGACTACTATTACCTCGCTCATAAATCCCTCCTGAATCTTAAAAAATGCAGTATAGCCTGCCGCTTATGCGGCATGCGGTCGGTGCAGGCTCATCAACGAAACGTCAAGTCATTCCGTTAATGAGTATTCTTGCTTTTTAATAAAGGCTCTATAAGTATCCTGTCCTCATATACCGTAGCTATCTGAGGATTCACCTCTCCCTTCTGCATGCTCGACATATTGTCCCTGTCGGTATTACGGGCCAAAACATCCCCTATCTGAATCTGTACCGGATCCATGGACATTGCCACCACAAAGGTATCGGTATTATTGCCTGCTCCCGCTATCGCCGTTCCCTTGAGCTCTCCCAAGACGACTATGTTTCCTCCCGACTCTATCCTGGCACCGCTATGTACATCTCCCACAATGATTATTCCCTCATCACATACTATCTCCTGCCCGGAGCGTACGTTCCCCCTTCGGAACACGGCATTATTTACCGCATCATCATGGTCTTTCTTCGATGCTATGGCATCTATGATAAGGTCCATGTTTTCATCCTTCTCCATGACGCAAAATACCTCCATGGACCCATATTTTTCTATGGCATCTATTATTGCGCCTTTTTCATCATCTGAGAGCTTTTTGCCCTCAAATGTCACGGAGAGTCTGGCATTCTTGAAGAATTTCTCGGCATTTTGGAATTTCATTTTCACAGCCCCGAGAATCTCTTCAAAAGAAGCATTGTCATTAAGGACCAGCGTTATTCCGTTTTGATAGCTTTTTATTACAATGGGACCAGTCAAGACAACGCCTCCCTAAAAAGTTTAATCATTTACAAAAGTGTTTCCCCCGGCGTCCAAAATCTTTTCTGAGATATCGTCCAGATCCTCAAGGTTAAAGTAATATGAAATAATGGAGGATGTGACCTCGGCCGCATTACCTGATGTGTAACCATATGGTATTCGTGTGGCTACTGCCACCTCAGGCTTGTTGTACGGGGCGTAGCAAACAAAAAGCGCATGATTGGGTCTTGTCTTTACCTCCTGCGCCGTACCCGTTTTCCCTGCCACCTCAATATCCACATCATCAAATGCGTCAAGGTTATCCACCACCATCTTCATTCCCTTGTGTATGGCATTCCATGAGCTTGATGAAACCTTAGACAATTCATTGTAGATTTCGGGCTCAAATTCACTTATCGCCCCACCATCTGCGCCTTGGGTCTTAAGGATGAGGGAAAGATTGTAACAAGTGCCGCTATTGGCAACCGTCGCAACATAACGGGCCAGCTCAGAGGTGGTGTAGTTGTTCGTGCCCTGCCCGATGGAAGAGCGCACCGCATCCTCATCAGATATCTGGGGGGATGACTCCGAAGTTTCTATTCCTGTCTTGGAATCAAGCCCATAGGCCGATGCATATTCGGAAAGGATTTTCAGCCCCGCATCGTCATTATAGGATCCCGAAGCCGTGCTCATCCTGTATCCCATCTCATAGAAAAAGTAATTACATGAATCCCTTATGGCTTCAGATACATTAATCTTCCCATGGGTGGAGGCAGGATATATCCAGCACGAAGGTGAAGGATCTATATTTTCAAACTTTCCCTTGTCTTTTATTTTTTCCGTGGTAGACACATACCCTTCGGTAAGGGCTGCCGTGGCGGTCACCATCTTGAAAGTAGACCCGGGTGCGGTCTTTTGCTGCGTGGCATAGTTTAACAGGGGATAGGACTTATCCTCGGTAAGCGATGAATAATAGTCGCTGTCTACTGAATTCGCCAGTTTGTTGTTATCATATCCCGGGTAGGTAACCATGGCAAATACCTCCCCGTTATTCGGATCTACCACCACGGAAGAAGCATTGCAGGGGTCTAAGGCCAGCTGTGCGGGCGTAATGTCAAGATTCTTTATCTTTTTCTTTATGAAGGTATAGGCGCTCACGGTGCCGTTTTCCAAAGCTTCTTTGTCGCTGTCTTTCTTAAGTATGTTCTGTTCATAGAGAATCTTGCAGATCTCATAGCCCGAGACCTCTTTGTTTTCTATGAGATACTTGTATATAAGCTTGTGAAACTCTTTATCTTCATCCAGGTATTTCATGATATTATCCACCAGGGCACTGTAGATTTCATCAAGGTCGGCATATTTCTCGTCTACTTCAAAAAGCGATGTATCCACATTACCGGTGGAGATATTGTACTTGAGGTATTCCTTTAACGATCCGTCCCCATTCTTCCAGTCCTGATATTGATCACTGGATACATCCACGCTTTCCTGGTCTATGGTGCCTTGGGTATACAGATAATCCATTATGTAGTTTTCATAATCCTGAAGCTCGTCATCGCAGTCATTAAAGGGTGTAGGGGATGCCTTGGTAAGTTCCTTATTTATGAGGTTCTTTACGTCATCCTCATAGGAAGCATAGGTCTTATATACACTCTTTTCGGTGGAACCTGCCTTTTTTTTGGAAAAATCCCCTATATCTATCACGTTGTTATTTAAGAGCGCAAAATAAACATCGTTTACGGGAATCACTATGTCCGAGGCCGATGTCTCGCCGGATATCTCATAGCCATCAATATCTGATATTTTGGAATACAGTATACTGGCAAGCTCTTCCTCAAGCATATTGTACACCGCTATCTGGAGATCCTGGTCAATAGTAAGGTAAACATCACCTCCCGCCTGGGGATCGGTTTCATCCCTAACCTCAAGAAGGGTTCCCACATTATCCACATAGACCTCTCTTTCGCCCTTTACCCCTTGGAGTGTGGTCTCGCAGTATTTTTCTATCCCTGACTTTCCGATGGAGTCATTTAAGACATAGTCGTCCCTTTCCTTGGAAAGCTCATCGTATTCCTCCGTGGAAATGGTTCCGGTATATCCTATGATGTGCGCAAAATACTCGCTGTTATTATATACCCGGACGGTTTCTTTGGCTATATCTGCCCCATGGATATGGTCGGAATTTTCTTTGATCATGGCCACCGTCTCTTCGCTGACATCGGAGGCTATGTTCGTCTCTATATATTTTTGGTATTGATTTGCGGCTATTTCGTAACGCACGATAACCAGTTTCATGGCATCTTCCATCGGATAGATCGTATCATCCTTTTCGGCCATATCACTGTTACCGTCCGTAAATATCCCATATCTGTCACAGAGCTCATAGAATACATCCTCTGCAGTGGATATTGATTCTTTCGCTGACAGGTCATCCACGTAAGTGTGCCCATAAACATCTGCCCTGAACCTGTCAAGGGATGTGCCTGATATCTTGAATGAGAATTCCCCGTCCTTTAATTTTACGTTGAAATTATTGTCTATTGAGTCGCCATTTTCTTCTATCATGCCTATTACTTCCAAAAGCGCCTCATTCAACTCATCGTTAGTCGAATAATCACCCGTATCCTCAAAGGTAACGGCATAGGCCAGCTTATCATATGCCAAAAGATTGCCGTTTCTGTCATAAATGCTTCCCCTGGTGGCAGATATCTTCTTGGTCTTTAGTATCTGCAATACATGGTTTTTCTGATAGTCATCTCCCATTATGATTTGAAGATAAAATATCCTGCCAAACAGTATCGCAGAAAACGCTATCATTATGGTGGTTATCAAGGATGTCCTTGAACGGAAAAACCTCAGGATGAGACTACCTATCCCCTCAAATAAATTTTTTAGCATTTCGTTTTTCGCTCTCTAAAAACTTATTGTCCAGCCTTAATATCAAAGGATAGAGCAAAAGCATCACTACCACTGTATACACCGTTTCGGGAATAATCACCCTCAAAAGGTAGAAAGCAAATGAAAAATCACCGAAAAACAGGAAAAACAGCACATATACCACTATACCATATACAAAATCAGTCACGACGAAGACAAACAGAGGCCATTTAATATCATCCGGCAGGAAAAGCTTGTTCGCATATCCTGCAACAAATCCAAAGAACGCGTAAATAAGGGTAAATGCCCCAAACACATATCCTCCGGACATATCCATGACAAGCCCACACAAAACGCCTGTAAACATACCGGCCCTTTGTCCCCTCATTATGGCTTCGGACGCAGTAAAACCCATAAGGAGATTGGGCGTTATGGCTATCAGATGGATGAAGGGAAACACCGAGAGCTGTAAAATGGAAAATATGAAGATGACTGCCACCACAAACAGCTTGTGCCACACTTTCATCATGACTCGTCACCCGTTTCTTTTAATTTCAAAATCACCAATACCTCCTGAAGATGCTCAAAATCCACAACAGGCGCAACGGTTCCTGACTTGGTGAGCTGATTGGGGTCGCTCTCCACCCGGGAGATATAACCTATCAAAAGACCCGGCAGATACTTTTCGCTGATATAGGAGGTGACTATGGCATCGTTCTGCCTTACCTCATCGTCCCTGTCAAGCAGTTCTGAAAACGGCAAAGACCCCGAACTATCCATCTCCGAAAGACTTCCCGAAACTATGAGATTGTCGGAGCTTGAAAGTACCATGGCACTTACATTGGAGCTGTCATCAATGATGGTCCTTACTATGGAGTAATGCTCTCCCGCCTTTGTGACTATGCCTACCAGACCGCTTCCGGCAAGTACATTCATGTTTTCCTCTATGCCATCGGATGCGCCCTTATTTATGGTGAAGGTGGAAAACCAGTTTCCTGAATCCTTGGCTATCACATAAGCCCCCACCTTTTCATAATCAGAGTATTGATCATCCAGCTCATAAAGCTCCCTTAAATCATCCAGCTCATAGCCGTCCAAAACCAGTTCATTATTCTTTTGGGTGAGTTCATCCACCTTTTCCTTTAGAGACTCATTCTCGGCAATAAGCTCCTCCCTGGTCTGGAATTGGTCGTCAAAATCATATATGACATTGGTGATTTTGTTTATTCCGTTTTGCATGGGTACAAAGACCACATCCGCTATCACGGAAAAAGGACCATAACCTGTATTAAGCACAGTGGTCGCTATCATCAGCACCGCGCAGAAAAAAGCAATGATGAGAATGATGTATCTGTTGGGCAGATTCCTTCTTGATTTTTTGTTCATACCAAAAAGCCCTTTTACCTTCTGCCTCTTCCTTTAGATACTCCCATGGCAGTGGCCAGCTGCGCAAGGGAAGGCTTTGCCGCTATCTTCTCCAAGCCCATGGCAACGTTCACTATCGGGTTTTCGCCCTTATTGACATCAAGCTCAGTCTCTTCTGAAAGCAGGGTATCTATATTTCTGATATTGGATACCCCTCCCGAAAGGTACATGCCATTATCAATAATGTCGGATGTGAGCTCGGGCGGCGTGCGCTCCAGAATAAACTTCACGGAATCCACTATCTGATCGAAGAAATCCTTTATGGCATCATAAACCTCAAGGGAGGAAATCTCTTCAGAAACAGGGAATCCGGTACGGACATTCCTTCCCACAACCTTTTTTGTCATATCCTCGGGATCTTTCGCAAAGCCCAGCTCACTGAGGATGTTTTCCGCAGAACGCCTGCCTATCTCCAGCTCCTTGTCCCTTTTTATTGCCGCTATTATGGCATCTGCCATCTTGTTTCCACCCATTTTTATGAGCTTGCTGATGACTATGCCTCCCAGGGAAAGAACCGATATCTCTGTCGTATCGGCTCCAATATCTATGATCATCATGCCCGTGGCTGTGGTAACGGGAAGACCCAGTCCTATCGCCACCGCTATCGGCTTGTCACATACCATTATGGATGAGAGCTTCAGGTGAAGCCCGTCCACTAAGTCATAATAGGCTCTTTTTTCCACCTCGGTAATGTCAGTGGGCACCGCAATGATGACAGTGGAACCCTTCAACTGGTTGGCAAAATTTTCATTCAAAAATGCCAAGAGGATATCCTGCATGTTCTTGAAGTCCGCTATCACTCCCCCCTTTATGGGAAAGGAAACCTTTATATTGTCCGGTGCCTTCTCATACATCTCATATGCATCATCCCCAAAAGCATAAAGCCGCCTGTCATCCTCTATGGCAATGACATTCTTCTCACAGAGAATCTTATTTCCCGCCCTTGAGGAAATCTTCATGTTCATGGTGCCTAAGTCTATTCCAAGTATTGTTGAACTCATGATCTGTCTCCTAATATGTTATATCTACCCAAAATCAAACAATCCGTTCTCCTTAAAGCTATAATAAGACCTGTCTCCTATGACAATATGATCTGCAAGGTATATCCCAATGATCTTTCCTGCTGCATGGACATCCTTCGTCAGGCTGATATCCATCCTGCTGGGAGTAGGGTCTCCCGAAGGATGGTTGTGGATAAGGACAATGAATGCCGCGCCAAAGGCTATTGCCTCATGAAATATTTCCCTTGGCGTGACCGCCGATGAGCAAATGGTCCCTTTGGAGACATGTACATCCTTAATAAGGCCGCATTTTGTGTCAAACATGGCTATCACCACGTTCTCTTGAAGACAAAAGCGCAGCTCTTCCATGTAGTAGCCTGCTATCGTCTTTGGGGAATTAAGGGTTACCTTGTCCCTCATCCTTTTTTGGGAAATCCTTTTGGACAGCTCCCCCACACAGATCAGCTGCAAGGCCTTTACCCTGCCTATGCCGCTGATCTTCATCAAATCCTTCTGAGCCATGGTGCAAAGCCCCAGTATGCCGTTTTCGTTATTTTTGATCAGATCCCTTGAGAGATCCAGGGAATTAGACCCCTTTGTTCCGGTGCGGAGTATGATGGCTATAAGCTCCTCATCACTTAGGGAAGATACCCCATATCTCTCGCATTTTTCGTCAGGCCAAAGTTCTTTTGGTAAATTTTTTAACGATTGGTTCATTAAAAGCTCCCTTTACACAAAGAAACACCTTCCCCAATCAAGCCAATCTAAAGGAAACGAATTTATTTAATGCGTTTACTATATAATAACACATTTTTGAAAAACTTGCATCAATGATTTTAAGAAATTGGCAAATTTCCCATATTTTATGGGGTGTTTTTGCCCTTGACTACAATGTATTATTCATTGTAGCTTTAATTTCCTGCATGGCTTTTAATATCCCAAGCTTTGCGTGGGGGTAGGTAAGACCGCCCTGGAAATAGACATTATAAGGCTCCCTCAATGGTCCGTCGGCTGATAATTCTATGGAAGAGCCCTGTATGAAGGCTCCTGCGGCCATTATTACCTTGGAATCGTAGCCGGGCATATCCCAGGGCTCAGGGGTAACAAATCCATCCACGGGCGAAGAGCCTTGGATACCTTTGCAGAAGGCTTTAAGGCAGACCTCGCTTTTCAGGGTAATTGCCTGGATTATATCCGTTCTATAGTCACCGGCTTTTGGGATGCACTCATACCCCATGCCTTCAAAACAGTGCGCCGCAAAGATGGCCCCCTTCAGAGCCGAGGCTGCCACGGAAGGGGCAAGAAAAAGTCCCTGGTAAAAAGGCCTTAACACCTCCAATGAAGCCCCCACCTCCTTGCCAAGCCCGGGGGCGAAGAGTCTGTATGCGGCATTTTCCACATATTTCTTCTTCCCGCATATATATCCCCCCAGGGGAGAGATCCCTCCGCCGGGATTTTTTATCAATGACCCCACCACAAGGTCTGCGCCCACATCGGAGGGTTCTTTGAGCTCTACGAATTCCCCGTAACAGTTGTCTACCATCACTATAAGGTCATTTTTGATATTTTTGATAAATTTTATCAGCTCTTCAATCCTTGCAATGGTAAAGGATGGTCTTGACGCATAGCCCTTGGATCTTTGTATCATTACGAGCTTTGTTTTGTTATTTATGCTTTTTTTGATTTTGTCATAGTCGAATGAGTAATCCTCCAAAAGATCCACCTGGGAATATGTGATATGGTATTCAGCCAAAGATCCTTTGGATGGTCTTATCCCTATCACCTCTTCCAGGGTATCATAAGGTCCTCCCGCCGGGGCTAATATTTCATCCCCCGGTCTAAGATTCCCGGAAAGGGCAATATTTAGGGCATGGGTTCCGCAGGCTATGAAGGGACGGACCAAGGCATCCTCTGTATGAAAGATATCGGAATAGACCTTTTCCAAAATATCCCTTCCATGGTCATCATACCCATAGCCTGTAGCCGTATTGAAGCAATCTACCGATACTTTGTTTTCCTTAAAAGCCGTGATCACCTTCATCTGGTTTATCTCTGATATGCCTTCTATCTCCCTGAACCTTTCATTAAGCTTATCTTCTATTTTCTTTCCATATTCATAAATATCATCATCTATCCCAAAAGACCTGTAATAATCTTTTAATTCCATCTGACTACACTATCCCCTTTTTTATTAGCATATCCATCATAGTTCCAAGTATTTTTTCATCGTCAAAATTCAACTCATTTTTATTTATAAATACGGCATCTTCTTCTTTCCTAAACCACGTAAGCTGCCTTTTTGCGAAGTGTCTGGTATTTTGTTTTATTGTCCTTAGGGTCTCTTCCATGGAAAGGCCGCCTTCCATGTATTTAACCATTTCACTGTATCCTATGGAATTAAAACAATGACTATCCTTCGGGATACCTTTTTCAAGAAGACCCCTTACCTCATCCTCAAGCCCTCTTTCAATCATTTTCTGCGCCCTGTCATTTATCTTTTCATAGAGCCTTTGCCTATCGTCATTAAGGACAAAATAAGCAAGATTATAAGGGCTTTTCTTTTTTCTTTGCGCTTCATTGTGTTCCGATATGGGATAGCCGTTTTCATGATAAAATTCCAGGGCACGTATTATCCTTTTCGTATTATTGGGATGAATCTTTTCTGCCGATCTTTGGTCTGATCTTTTTAATTCTTCATAAAGATCCTCACCGTTTTTCAGCCTTTCTTCAAGCTCTTTTCTGTAAATTCCTCCCCCGGATTCTTTTTCAAATTCGGTATCATAAACAACTGCCCTTATATAAAATGCGGTTCCCCCCACCAACAGGGGAATCCTTCCTTCTTTCCATATTTTTGAAAAAGCTTCTTCCGCCAGTTCCTTAAATAAAGTAACATCGAACTTTTCCAAGGGGTCTAAGATATCTACCAGGTAATGGTCTATTTCGTCCATATCCTTTGGGCTTATCTTATCAGAACCTATATCTAATCCCTTGTATACCTGGACAGAATCAGCACTTATTATTGATGCGCCTATTCTTTTTGCCAATTCTATTGAGAGCTTTGTCTTTCCTGCCCCCGTAGGACCCGTAAGAACTACCACCGGCTTTTTTTTCATCATACTATCCTTTTAAATAATTTTTCTATCTCTGATCTGGTAAAGGATATGACGGTAGGCCTCCCATGGGGGCAGTTGTAAGGATTTTCCAGGGAAAACATCTCTTCCAAAAGAGTTCTTGCCTCTTCGAATGAAAGCCTTTGGCCTCCCTTCACGGATGCCTTGCAGGATGCGTTGGCCAGCTTGTAGATCAATGCATCCGGGTCATCAATGTCATCCTTATAGTCAAATTCAGCCAAAAGAGCCGCAAAAAACCCCCTTTCATCCATTCCGTAAAGATCTGAAGGCACGGATGTTAAAGCATAGTCATTTCCCCCGAATGGCTCTATTTCAAATCCATATTCCTTAAACATCCCGGCATGGGAGTTTACTATCTCTTCTTCACCGGAATTTAATGGGACTATGATGGGCGGATATAGATTCTGTGAGGTGAAGGTCTTTTCCTTGTATTTCTTAAAAAACCTCTCGAAATTTACCTTTTCATGGGCAGCGTGCTGGTCTGCCAGGTACATCCTGCCGTCAAATTCCACTATCCAGTAGGTATCAAAAACACATCCCACCACCTCAAACCTTTTGGAGTCTGTTTTTGGGGCGGAAATCTCCATCTGGATAAATTTATCTTCAGGGACGTCTTGTGGGGGTTTTTCTTCTTTTTGGAATTTTATATCAAAATCCCCCTCTTCTTTTACGAAAAACCTTTTTCTTTCTTCTTCATAGTCACGATAAAAATCCGCCATTTTGTCAGGGGAGTCGTCTTTTTTCATACCTTCTTTTTCATAGGGTTCGTAATAATCAGCATCTTTTTTTCCGGATGCCTTTTCACTTGGATCTTCCTTATCATCACTTATGTTCACCATCATTTCAAGGGGTATGGACTTTGCTCCTCCCATATGGCTTATTCCCTTTGGGGTAGATACTATTTCGGGGATATGCTCCTTTGGTTTTAATCCCTCTTCCACCGCCTCTTTAATGATCTCATATACTTTTTTTTCCTCGGTGAACCTCACATTGCTTTTCCTGGGGTGGACATTCACGTCAACTTTTTTTCCGTCTACATTAACGAACAGTATCACGAAGGGAAACTGGTGCATCATAAGATATTTTTTATAGGCTTCTTCGGCAGCCGCGGATATTATTTTATTTTCTACGTTTCTCCC
The DNA here is from genome assembly GCA_905236805.1 of uncultured Eubacterium sp. GTDB lineage: Bacteria > Bacillota > Clostridia > Lachnospirales > Lachnospiraceae > RUG14243. The sequence continues at coordinate 17,609 of CAJOPH010000091.1, forward strand.
GTTTACGAAGAATATTTCATATGCCCTGTTTCCCCTGGCTGTCATGGGTTTCCCCAAAAAGCCATTAACCTTGTAGCCGTCTTTTTCGTATGACAGCTCAATCATATTCATTGCAACATCCTTCCCG
>CAJOPH010000092.1 GCA_905236805.1 uncultured Eubacterium sp.
ATCCTCCCGTTCTATGTAGAGTTCCCCACAGAAAGGCATCTGTCTGGTTCCCAATTCCTCATTCTCCACATTGTTTGGAACGGTGAAATACTCTTCCTTGTCTTTGGGATAATTATCTATTATCAATTTCACGGGATCAAGTACCGCGTACATGCGGGGGCTTTTCATCTTCAGGTCTTCCCTTACGCAGTACTCCAGCATGGCCATGTCTGATGTGCTGTTTGCCTTGGATATCCCGGAAAGTTCTATGAATCTCCTGATGGATTCCGGGGTATAACCCCTCCTTTTTAGCGCAGAAATGGAAACAAGCCTGGGGTCATCCCATCCATCCACTATTTTCTCTTCGACGAGCTTTTTGATGTACCTTTTGCCCGTGACCACGTTCTTAAGATAAAGCTTCGCGAACTCTATCTGCTTAGGTCCCGTTTCCCAGTCCGTATTGGCAATGACCCAGTCGTAAAGGGGTCTGTGGTCTTCAAACTCCAGTGTGCATATGGAATGTGTCACCCCTTCTATCGCATCCTCCAGGGGATGAGCAAAATCATACATCGGATAGATGCACCATTTGTCCCCGGTATTGTGATGTGACAGGTGGGCTATCCTGTAAATAATGGGGTCACGCATGTTTATGTTGGAAGATGACATGTCTATCTTTGCCCGAAGCACCATTTCGCCATCTTCAAACTCCCCGTTTTTCATGCGTTCAAACAGGTCAAGGTTTTCTTTTACGGGTCTGTCCCTGTAGGGACTGTTTATGCCCGGTGTATCAAGACCGCCCCTGTATTTTTTTATTTCCTCAGGTGTGAGCTGGCACACGTAGGCCAGACCTTTTTCTATCAGAAGGACAGCCTTTTCATACATGACGTCAAAGTAATCCGACGCAAAATAAAGGTGATCTTGCCAATCGGCTCCAAGCCATGCTATATCTTCCTTGATGGATTTTACATATTCTTCGCTTTCCTTTCCCGGATTGGTGTCGTCAAAGCGAAGATGGAAGGTTCCCCCATACTCCTTTGCCAGGCCGTAATTAAGAAGGATGGATTTTGCATGCCCTATATGCAAAAAACCATTGGGCTCGGGCGGAAAGCGGGTCACTACTTCTTTGTACCTTCCCTCCCGTAAATCCTTGTCGATCTGTCTTTCTATGAAATTCCTGGATACTGTTTCCTCGTTATTTTCAGTCATATTTTCAGTCTTATTTTCAGTCATAATAACCTCTGTCAATTAATGTGGCGGTGCGTATAAAGATGATCCTGGCAGTATTCGTAATTGCCATTGCATTTGGTACAGAACCTAAACTCCAATGAAGGATCGTCATTTTCCGTCCTTCCGCAGATGGCACACTTGTGCTTGGTGATCCCATCTGTCCTCCTATAGACGGTAAATCCCTTGGAAGCTGCGCTTTTTCCCCGGTAACTGCCATTGACAGGTCCCTTTGAGAATCTGCCATTTCCTTCCCTTTTGCCAAAAAAGCCGCTTCTCGAAGACCTGTTTCCCCCAAAGGAAGGCTTCCCTCCGTGAACTACCCCGTACGTGACAATAAAGCAGTTCAAGAGGCTTGATACTATCATCACAAAGGTCGGGATGTTCCCACTCCCAAAAGCCGTGATACATGAATATATCATAAAGGCTACGTCTATTAACGCCGCCCACTTGAACTTTATCGGGATAATGAAATAAAGAAGCACCGTGGCATCAGGATAGCAGTACGCTACAGCTATGAAAATGGACAGGCTGATGTAATATGTGCTATATCCCATCCCGTACATCGCCATAATCCCCGTAATGGAGCCTATCCCCATGACCATCATGACGCCTTCCACCAAAAGGGCCCCCAAAAGGGTTAATAAGACCCCCGAAAAAATGTAGAGATTGTACTTGAAGGTCCCCCAGGTACGCTCGAGCATGGTCCCAAACTGGTAAAATATGAAAAGCATAAGGATCGTCAATATACTAAAAGAGTCAGGGGGCATGAAGATCCATGTGACAAGCCTCCATACCTGCCCCTTAAAAACAGCCTGCGGAATAAGGGCGATCATGGTTATCCCGGCATTTTTTCCAAAAAGCTGCACCATGTACCCTATCACATATGAAGCCAAAAGATATATCGTAAGGTTTGGTATCGCGTATCTTCCAAACTTTCGTTCTAATTTATTTATCATTGACAAAAACACCTCCGGAAAGTATCATATCATTATAAAGATTTTTCATGAGAATGTCAACAAATAACTGTAAAGAAATGGTATGGGATATGGAAACACACGTATGTACGATAATAGGGAATGCGCCCATAATGGATTTTTCCATGGTGCGTAAGGAGATGAAGAGGGACAGTTTCATGATATTTTGTGACGGAGGACTTCGTTACAAAGACAGACTGTCCGTAACCCCCGACCTTGTGATCGGGGACTTTGATTCATGGAACGAGCCTTTGACGGGGCTTGATGCGGATATAATATCCCTTCCCCGGGAAAAGGACGACACCGACACCATGGCGGCCATAAAAGAGGGCTTGAAAAGGGGCTTTAAGGAATTTACCCTGATAGGCGTATCGGGGGGAAGGATGGATCACAGCCTGGTAAACATCTATTCACTCCTTTACCTTAAGGAACACGGTGCCCACGGCATAATAGCAGACGATCATTCCAAAATGGAGCTGGCAGATAGCAAAGCCATTATAATCCCGCCCTGCTTTTCCTTTTTTTCATTACTTGCGATAACGGGACCCTTGGAAAATGTCACGATAAAAAATGCCAGATTCCCGCTTGAGAAAGGATCTGTTTTTCCTTCATACCAATATGCCGTAAGCAACGAGCCGCTTCCGGGGGAGTCTGCCTTTGTGTCGGTGGGGAAGGGAACCGGGCTTTTAATATCCGTGCTATAGCAATATTTTATGCAAAGCGACCGCAAATCTGGCGCCAAGTCCACTGGGAGCGGACTTGAATAAGTCTCAAAAATATGTTATAATGGTGGTTAGGATTTTTATAAAACAGCTGATTCATATAGAATAAGGAGGCATGTAGATGCGATTAGTTACACGCAGCGACTTTGACGGGCTTGTATGCGCCATGATCTTAAAAGAGCTAAAGCTTATCGACGAAATTAAATTCGTCCATCCGAAGGACGTGCAGGACGGAAAGATAGACCTAAACGACAATGACATCACAACGAACCTTCCGTACGATCCGAGGGTGGCGCTTTGCTTCGACCACCACGAGTCAGAGCTTTCGAGAAACTCTGACGCCGTAAAGAGCGGAAAATGGATCATAGAGGGCGAGGCCAAGTCTGCGGCCAGGGTCGTGTACAATTATTACAAAAAGACCCACGAGCTGGGCAGGATTTCCGATGAGATCATGGAAGCTGTGGACAAAGGCGACTCTGCGGATTTCACGAAGGAAGAGGTGTTGGAACCCAAGGGATGGGTGCTCATGAATTTTATCATGGACGCAAGGACAGGGCTTGGACGTTTCCATAACTTCCGTATATCAAACTACGACCTTATGATGGAGCTCATAGACTACTGCCTCGACCACCCGATAGATGATGTATTAAAACTCCCCGACGTAAAAGAACGGGTAGACATGTATTTTGAACAGCAGGACAAGTTCCGCACACAGCTGGAAAAGATCACCAAGGTTAATGGGCGCTGCGTGGTAATAGATTTAAGGAACGAAGATCCCATATACACGGGGAACAGATTCTTTGTATATGCCCTCTTCCCGGAGGCTTACTTCTCTATCCATGTGGCATGGGGCTTCCAAAAGCAAAATACCGCAGTAATGATAGGAAAATCCATCTTCAAGGACAGCCCCGATGTGGACAAAAATATCGGTGAGATATGCTTAAAATACGGTGGCGGAGGCCACAAGAATGCAGGCACCTGCCAGTTGGAAAATGACAAGGTTGACACCCTGCTTCCTGATATCTTAGAGTACTTTAACAGCTGATGAATTGCTCCCTTAGGAACCGTAAAATGATAAGTTGTGCATTTTATTGTTCTATAGTTCCTTAACTTTGGGACTGATTCATAAATAAATCCATATCACAAGGAGGTGTAAATATGGACATTACGGGATTAGGTATCAGCATACCGGCTGTTACCGGAAACGCACTGGTGGATACGGTATCCACCGAGGTTTTGGCAAACTCTCTTGATGAAGAGCGCACCTTGGGAAGCTCCATGATAAAGATGATGGAGCAGTCCGTAAACCCGAACCTTGGCTCAAACGTAGACATTCAGGCGTAATGCAAAGGAAAAGCCCCCGCTCTTTAAGCCGGGGGCTTTTCCTTATGTCACCTCAAAATACTTTTGTCATTTTTAATAACATATTTATCCACTTCATTTTTGCATATGATGCCTGCCCCATCATCCATATTGCATCTTAATATCCCGCAAAATACCCCGGGGATCATTTCCCCCAAAACATCATAAAGGCCATCTACCATATCCCTTTCCCAAAGAGGTGAAATGACCCTTTGGCCTGCCCTTAGGATTTTCTCTTTATCGGATATCTTAATAAACTCGTTCACATTACCCCTCTTCAAAAATATAAGCCCCCCCAGAATATGTTCTTTGTTATCACATATTCCTGATGTCCCGCACCAGGGCATTCCATAAACAACGGGACTCCCATCTGAAATGGAAACAAGGTTTAAATCCCCGTTAATATAGCTTACGCCAAAAAGCCTCTTCCAGATGGCGGCATGGGTGGACTTTCCCGTGCCTGACGAAGCACTGAAAAGATATGCCTTGTCCCCATACAGTATGGAAGCAGAATGTATGGCATAGGCTCCAAACCTTTCGGCCAAAAAAAGAAAGGGAATCCTTATCCCATGAAAAAGATCATACCTTAGACCATCGTCATATACATTACCCGTGTAAAATACCGCCCTTTCCCCGTCGTGGTAAATGACCAATCCGTTTATCCCATAAGAATCAGGAAAACAAACAAGATATCCCTCAAATATCTTCCACACTTCCAAAAGGTCATTTTTTAACAGGCATTTTTTCTCATTGTATACGGGGCTTTTTCCCTCCTTTACGATGATATCCAAAATGGATTCTTTACTTTCATGATCTGTTTCATCTGCCAAAAAATTATCAAATTCATCGGAAAAAGCCTTATTATTACCATAAAGCCTGACTAAAATACCTGCTATTTTCAGTATCTTTGCGGGGTGTTTTGATTTTTGGGATGATTCCTCAAGTACGCCAATATCTATAAGCTCATTAAGAAAATTAACCGTATCTTCTCCGGCCGTACATGGGGCCGCCTCCCCATACCCATCCATTATTTTTTTTATTATGTCTTCCCTTTCCGACTCACCGTCAACAAGATCAAAGATTCTTTCCGCGGCTTTATTAAGCTCTATATACCGGGTGTGGTCCGCTATCAGCTGACCTTTTGGAATCAGCACCATGGTGCCATTTATTTTTTTTTCTACATAACCTTTGTTTTTTTTTATCATTAAAATTCATGCCGCATTTTGTAAACTTCTTCTTCCGTCAAAGCCCGCAAATGCTTCTCCTGTATCTTATATACCCTCTTGCATACCGACAATACCGACGGCCTGTGGGTGGTGACTATAAGGGTGCGGGGATATTCATCCTTCATAATGTTTTTAAGCACCCTGTGTTCCGTTGGAACATCCAATGCGGATGTTGCCTCATCCAGCAGTAATAATGGGGATTTCCTAAGGAGCGCCCTGGCTATGGAAAGTCTTTGCGCCTGTCCCTCAGAAAAGCCTCCTCCCCTTTCCTTTATTTCACTATAGATGGTATCGGGAAGCTTTTCCACAAACTCCCAGGCATCCGCAAGCTTTAGCGCATCCACTATCTCCTCATCCGTGGCATCTTCCTTTACATTACGCATATTCTGGGCAATGGTTCCCGAAAACATGGTATTTCCCTGGGGAACATATGAAAACAGGCGCCTGGTGGAAGGCGAAAGCTGTATGCCCTTGGAAATATCCCCCGTGGCAAGGTTTCCTCCAAAAAGGCAGGCCGAACCACCCTGGAGCCTTATGATGGAAAGGATGATCCTCATCATCGTGGTCTTTCCTTCACCGGACGGACCCACCAATGCTATTACCTCATGTGGACGGGCGATAAGAGACGCATCCTTAAAGACTTCCGTTCCGCTTTTGTATTGGTATGAAGCATTTTGGATGGAAAGGGTAAGGCCTTCTTTTTTGTATTTTTCGTAATACTCAACAGCCTCGTTGTAACTCGAATAATCCTCCCTTGGCATATCCAGTATGTCCATCAGACGACCCGCAGAGGTGGTAAGACCTATGATGGTAGGAACGAGACCCGTAAGATTGCTGACGGTTCCCGTAAGGGTTCCCGAGAGCCCCAGAAACATCGTCATGGAACCATATGAAATGGCGCCCGACCATACCCTGTATATTCCCCATCCATACGCCGAATAAGAAACAGCCAGTCCCACGGTGCTCATAAGGAGCGATGTCCATATGGACATCTTCTGGAAATCCAGCTTCATGGTGATGTATTCCTTCTGAATCTGTTCGAGCCTCTTTATGTAGAGCCTTATCAGGTCGAAGGACTTTATAAACTGGATGTTTGCAAAGGTCTCCTGGTTAAAACCCGACATCTTGGCTCCCATGGCGGCCGAGCGCTTGTTATTATTTACCATCCTCCTTAGCAAAGTCCTTGACAGGATGAGGGAGACGGGAAGTGAAAGAAAGGCAAAGACCGCAAAGGTCCAGTCATAATAGATGATGACCCAAAGCGCGCTCAAGAACTTAAACACGTAAATACAGACATTGGGAACAAAGGTCAAAACCCCATTCGAAATGGCCGATGCATCATTACTCCATCTCGTAAGAAGGTCTCCCGAATGATAATTCGTAAGGCTCTCCCAGTCGGTCTCAAGTATCTTTGCAAATATGTCTGATTTTATTTCGGCATCGACCTTCATTCCTATGTAGGCAGACACATAGTTCGTGATCTGGCTCAGTATGGAAGAGCCTATCCCGTAGCCTATCATCAAGGCAAAAGTCTTTATAACCTCCCCTACTTGGTGACCCGTTATTATGTCTACCAGATCCCTGGAAACAAATCCCATCAAAAGCGATACTATGGTCGAAACAAACCCCAATGCCGTATAAAAGATCATGCTCACCCAGTATTTTTTGGCATAAGCATATATCCAAAGGGTCTGCCTCCACATTTCCTTGAGGCGGCCTTGCTTTATCCTTTCCCGGTAAAACTGTATGCGTTCTTTTAAATACGCCATCTATGACCAATTACCCCTTAACCCGAACATTCACTCTTTTTCGATAAAATACATCCTTGAAGCAAAATCCGGATAAATCCTTACATTTTCATCAAATCCCGTCCCACAATAGGCCGGGCAAACCCTCACCCCGGCATTTTTTAATGCACAGCCGTACGCATAAAAATCCTCCGTCTCACCCGGAAGCTTCACCACTTTGGATATCGCCTTATGTACCAAAGATCCCTGCTTTATATGTACCGGGGACCTGGTATTTATGAGGCTTCCAAATTCCATGATGTCATGTTCTTTTTTTATATTGTAAAAATGATATTTTTTATCATCATCCAGCCCTTCCACATACAAGGTAAGCTCCTTTTCATCCAAGTGCGCAAGGCGGTTAAATACCACGGTTACCGCGGAATTTTTGTCTTCCGAAACCACGGTAAACTGATCTTTTGCCTTTCCCCTGTAAAGCGTTCCAAACTGGAATATTTCACGGTATTTTTTATATATTTTTATCTGTTCCTTAATATCATCCGCATCCCCCGCGGAAAGATCGTTAAGATCCATCTCGTATCCTAAAATCCCAATGGATGAAATATTGAACCTCGTTCCAAGGGGAGTGATCCTTAGTGTCTGATGGTTTGGTACCGATGAAACATGGTTTCCAAGGACGGACTGCGGATAGCCATAGGAATAACCTTTTTGTATATCCATCCTTTCCAAGGCGTCCGTATCATCCGATGCCCATATCTGCGGAAAATATGACAACACCCCTAAGTCAAACCTGTTGCCCCCTGACGCACACCCCTCAAACAGGATGTCGGGAAACCTTTGCGTGAGATCTCCCAGGATCTTATAAAGTCCCATAATGTACCTGTGAAATACCTCACCCTGCCTGTCGGGGGGAAGGGTCTTGGAAAATACATCGGAAAAAATCCTGTTCATGTCCCATTTCACATAGGATATGCCGGCCATACCAAAGACCTTGGACATTTTTTCCGTGATAAAGGATACTACCTCTTCATTGCAAAGATCCAAAATCCTCTGGTTTCTTCCCTCGGAATGGTCCCTTCCGGGGATGTCCATCACCCAGTCAGGATGCTTTTCGTAAAGCCTGCTCTTTACGTTTACCATCTCAGGCTCTACCCATATCCCAAAATCCATCCCCAGGTCATTTATCTTTTTGGAAAAACCTGACAGTCCGTTAGGAAACTTTTCCTTGTTCACATTCCAGTCACCCAGTGAAGTATCGTCCCCGTTTCTTTTTCCAAACCACCCGTCATCCAAAACAAAAAGCTCTATTCCAAGGTCTTTTGCCTTCCTCGCCAAAGAAAGAAGCTTCCTTTCTTCCACATCAAAATAAGAAGCCTCCCAGCTGTTTATCAGGATGGGTCTTTTCTTTTTCTGCCAATTGCTTCTGATGATATGACGGTTTATGAAGGAGTGCATATTGAGGCTAAGACCCCTTAGGCCATCCGCAGAATAAGTCATTACGGCCTCGGGCGCTTCAAAGATATCTCCCCCATCAAGCTTCCATGAAAATCCCAACGGGTTTATCCCGGATGATACCCTCGTTGTGGCATTTGACCCTACGGATATTTTTTCCATATGGTTTCCGCTGTAAACCAGGTTAAAGCCATAAACCTCCCCGTTACATTCATCGCATTTTTCCCCGGAAACCATGAAAAACGGATTGGCCCTGTTGGAAGATGTGCCGCATGCCGAAGAGATACCGAAATCCCCCGCCTCAACGCAGGATACATTAATCCCCATCTCCCTTCCCCAGGCACCGGTAAAGGAATGAAAATAATATCCCTTCCCGGGAAGATCCATGGACATGCTTAGCACCCTCTTTATGGTAAGGGGTTCTTTGCCTTTGTTTATGATATTTACCTGCCTTGTTATGACGTCTGTATCATAAAAAACATGATAATAAATTTCTATCAAGGAAGGTTTTGTTTTTTCCTTAAGGATGACTTTTAAGGTCTTTATCTCTCCTTCTTCTCCATGGGATGAGGGAAGGGTTTTTAACGGATCTTTTCCGTCCATTACCTCATATCCTTCATATACGAAATCATTCGTGGCCGTACCGTCATTATAAATGATTTCCACCGAGGGATCCCTTACATCCCCCTTTCCCAATGTCCCCAGTTCAAGAGCCCTATCTTCCAATGAATATCCGGGGGTTTTTGCATCATAGATCACGGTATTTCCCGCGGCAAAGGAAGTTTTTTGGATCAGGATTTTGGCATCTTCCTCACGATCCACCCTTATTTTTTTTCCATAATAAAGATGCTCTAAGTTTCGGGTCTCAGACACCCTCATCAGATAGGATGTTTTTTTTGTATCTAATACGAATATATCCCCAAGCTTTCTGACCATGTCAATTTCTTTTCAATCCTTCCCCTATATGCTTCATCTCTTCATCATTTAGCTTGTAAAGCTTTTTAAAGACTATTATACCAATGATAAGAAGTATTATCGCGGGTATCGTCATAAAAAACCTAAGTCCATTCAATGTCTCTGTGCTCTGAACCAGGGTTTTTGTATTTAGCCCTATCAGATCTATTGCGGCGCCCGCAATAGCTACGGCTATTCCCGAAGCTAATTTGACGGTAAAGGTCTGCATGGAGAATATAACGGCTTCCTCACGTACCCCGTTTTTGTACTCACCATAGTCAACACTATCTGAAAGGAATATGGTTAAAAGCACATTTAATATCCCGTATCCTGCATATACCAAAGCCCCCGGAATAAGAAGAACCATCCATGACGTAGTAGAATAAATATCCGCCAAAGACATCCCGAGCAAAACCACAAACCCCGCTATCTGAATAACAAAGCCCATGAAAAACAACCGGAATTTAGAAACCGCCTTCCTATAGAGGGGAAAGGTCAGCATGATAAGTACCTGCACCGCGAATACCGCTGCCACGAATATACTGTAGGCATCCGTGTCACCTACGTCAAACTGGAAGAAATAAAGTATCAGGTTAGATGTGATATTTAACGCCGTGTAAACTAAGATGACGGAAAACACTATTACCATAGCCTGGTCATTGGAAAACAGGGACTTAAACATCTTACCTATGCCGGGACTCTTTTCACCCTCCTCAATTGTTTTTTCCGGAACCAGAAAAACGCATATGCTTTCCGAAACAATGAATACTATTGCTATTATGAGCCCCCACCATTTGAACCCTATCCTATAATCAGCTATGGCCGTACCGGCAGAAAGTATGGGGACTACGGTCATGGTAAGAACGGTGGGTAGGGCATCCCCTATACCCGAGGCAGACCTTGCCAGAGATGACATCTGCTCCCTGTCCTTTCCGGGTCTTGTGACAGCAGGGATCATCGACCAGAAGGGTATGTCCATCAGCGTATATGTAATGCCCCACAGAAGATAAAACACTATGAGCCATATCCTAAATACCGAATCCGTATCTCCGGGTGCCGCAAAAAGGGCATACACCGTCACCGCATTCATCACCGTGCCCGCAAAGATCCATGGACGAAACTTTCCGAAACGAGTCCTGGTCTTTGATACGACTATCCCCATAAAGGGATCGTTAATCGCATCAAAGATCCTGGCTCCCATCATCACAAATCCCACAAAGGCGGAATCCACCCCAAGCACCACATTGTAGTAATAAAGCAGGTATGAAGCCACCAGCATGTATACTATGTCCTTGCCCAAAGCCCCCACCGCAAATGCTAATTTATGCCTTGCCTTAAGCTCCATCTAGTCTTCCTCCTTCATGGCTATCTTTACCGCCTTATACGCACCGTCATATATTCCCATGATCTTGTTCTCAAGGATATTGTCACACATCTGCGGAAGGAAGTCTTCCTTAAGGAACATCCTAACCATCTGAAGCACATGCGGAATATCCCTGCATTCCATGGTTCCATCGCCTATTTCGGCAGAATGTATGGCACCCCACATCTCGTGCTTACCCACCCTGGGAATGAAAATCTTTGGGACAGGATAAAAAGCAAGCTCGGACGGCTTTGTAACAAGTACATCGCACGACCTCATAAGAAGGTTTGTCACATATACAGCCTCGAATATATCCTGGTGGTAGAAGGCGTGGATTCCTTCCACATCAAAATCAGACCTTAATGCGTCTTTGCAAAAGCTCACGGTCTCATCCCACATATTGAAATGCTCCGTGCAATATTTTTTCACCCGGGGAACTTCCTTAAGGAAATAATCCCAAACATTTTTGTAATCCCCTACATTTACATATATGGCGGCCTTTCCCTTTTCCACATATGGAAGAAGGTATCTTATGATGGCCAAAAATATCTCTTTCTGGGCTCCCGCCCCGCCTATGGTAAGAAGGAATCTCATGGGCTTTTTTTCGTAACGCCTCTCATCCCTCATCTCACAGTCTTTTTCGATATTGGACACTATTTCATGGTCTACGTAATGACCCACGTATTGTAGATCCTTTGAAGGCATGGGTCTTAGGACCTTTCTCCCCTTAAACCCATTAAGGATCCTGTATCCCATATAGGCATTTTTGCACTGTATGGTATGAACCGCACCCTCTGATAAGTGAAGGGCCATCGGCCAATTATCGGGAATCGCATTTACCACATGCTCCATCCCGGCATGTATGGCGGCCTGGGCAGGCCAGGCATGGGTAGTTATTACGGGAATATCTTTCGGGATATTCTTAAATACGGGCGCCATTAGCTCGGCGTTTTTTTGATCCTGGGAATTGTAATTGATGGACCTGAATCCCTCGTAGTTCATGGGTTCCCACACGAGCTTATTAAACACGGGATTTTTTGAAAGCCTGGAGCCTAAGCTGTATAGCCTGTTTTGCTCGGAGATGATCTTCGTGCAGGTGGTATGAGGATAACCGTTAAGGTCCATCCACAAGGGATAATAACCCAAATAAGCCGCACACGAACACATGGCAATAGACATCCTGTAATGCCCAAAACCCATCCTGATATTACCGACTATTATGCTCTTTTCCTTATCGAAGGATGTCTCTTGCGCTTCCCCAAGGACTACGTCCTTAACGTTAAATATATCCCCAAGGACGGGGTTATCCCTGAGGGAAACCTTAAAAGAAGACCCTGTATCATCCCCAAACTTTTTGGCATAAATCTGTTTGGATCTTTGGGCCTTTTTCCTTGATAAATAATCCACCTTGTTTCCAAATATTACGTCTGATTTACTCATATTACTTTTCTCCTTACGCGCCTATAGGGAACGAAATCATTCCCCTCCTAACCGCAAGTTCCTAAGTGTAAAAAATCAGGGGAAATATTATACTCCTCCCTGTATTTTTTTGTGATGTTTTTTTTCAATTGATCTTTGTTTTCCTTTTCGACCAAAACGATCGCGCAGCCCCCAAAGCCCGCCCCCGTCATCCTGGCTCCCAACGCATTGTTTCTTAACGCCTCATCCACTATCAAGTCAAGTTCATCGCAGGATACTTCAAAATCATCCTTCAAAGACATGTGTGACTTTGTCATAAGCCTTCCGAATTCATGAAAATCCCCCTCCGTCAAGCACAAAGCTCCCTTCTTTACCCTGTCGTTTTCAAAAACGGCATGTCTTGTCCTTTTAAGGAGGTTTCCATCAAGCACCTTTGAAACCTCCCCAAATTCCTCAGGGGAAATCGCGCAAAGCCCTTTGTATTTATCCGAAAACCTTTCATTTATTATTTTTAATGCCTTTTCGCACTCGCTTCGTCTTTCGTTATATTTGGATTCATTAAGCTTTCTTTCCTTATTGGTGTTTATGATGATGAATTCTTCTTTTTTGTTTTTTATTTTTATTTCCCTGATCTTTTCTGTCGCCGTATCTATCAGGATGGCACTGTCAGGCTTTCCCAAAGACACAGCTATCTGATCCATTATCCCACAGTTTGTGCCATTGTATGTGCGCTCACAGTAGTGGGCTATCTTTGCCAATTCCATCCCGTCTAGATCCAGTCCGTAAAAACTATTTATAATCTTTCCTGTCAAAACCTC
>CAJOPH010000093.1 GCA_905236805.1 uncultured Eubacterium sp.
ACGTAATACATGTCATCGTCTATGAACCTTCTGTAATCTTCGTATCCTATCCCTATTTTTTTCATTTTGCCACCTTCCATCTCCCACGTTGCTGATTTATGCCGGTACGCTCTGACAGTTCTTTCTGTGTCATATTTTGTGAAGTACGCGCATCAATCATAGCACGGATCACATTCATCTCCGGCTGAATTTCATCATATGCCCGGGCAAAAGTAGGCTCCTGCATTTTTTTGTTTTGTACTCTTTAAGCGTCATGACAATCACCTCTTAATCATCATTATTCTCCTGTTTATATCGTTCTATCCAATCTGCACGCCTTTTCTTTGCTACGTTTTCATTTCAGGAACTCTTCCACCATCTTTGGCATATCCTCAATGTCACATTCAAAGTCATGGAGAATGGGTGCGTCTTTTAAGTTTGCTACGGGTTTTGGGATGGGTACGCCGGCTATCTTTTCAAGCTTTGCCATGAGGGAAAAATCCTCTTCCTTGAGGTATTTTTTGTCTATGGCTCCCATCACGCTCTTTGTGAACTTGAATGGGGATGCCGTGGATGCTATGACGGTAGGGGTCTTATCACCGGTCTCTTTCCTGTATTTGTCATATACGCCCGCCGCCACCGCGGTATGGGTATCTATCACATACGAATCCGAATCATAAATCCTTTTTATGGTGGAAGCTACCTCCCCTTCATCGCACCAGTTCCCATAAAACATGGATGTCTTTTCCATCATATCCCCGGTGGCCTCGTACTTACCGTCACTCTGCAGAGATTTCATGAGGTCAAAATTCTTTTTTGCGTCATCTCCCGTAATGTGGTAGATGAGCCTTTCTAAGTTTGATGAGATGAGTATGTCCATGGAAGGGGAGCTCGTCAGGATGAATTCCCTGTTTTTATCGTATATTCCTGTTTTGAAAAAATCATACAGTACCTTGTTTTCATTGGAAGCGCATATAAGGGTCTTTACGGGAAGCCCCATACACCTTGCGTAATAGGCCGCAAGTATGTTTCCGAAATTCCCGGTGGGTACGTCTATATTGATGAGTTCATTTTCATTTATCTCTCCGTCTGCCAAAAGTCTCGTATAGGCGTAGACATAATAAACAATCTGCGGAACGAGCCTCCCGATGTTTATGGAATTTGCGGATGAAAAGACAAAGCCATGCTCCTTCATCCCGGTCTTCATCTTCTCATCGGTAAACATCTTCTTTACGCCGGTCTGGGCCTCATCAAAATTCCCATGTATCCCCACCACCCTGGTGTTTTTTCCCACCTGGGAGACCATCTGCTTTTCCTGGATGGGGGATACCCCTCCCTTGGGGTAAAATACCATTATCCTGGTTCCTTCCACGCCCGCAAAGCCTGCTAGGGCGGCCTTTCCCGTGTCCCCCGATGTGGCGGTAAGGATCACTATCTCCTCGTCAAGGCCGTTCTTTTTGGCTGACGTGATCATAAGGTGGGGAAGGATGGACAAGGCCATATCCTTAAACGCAATGGTCGCCCCATGAAAAAGCTCCAAAAAATACGCACCGTCTGCCTTGCGCAGGGGAGATATTTCGGGCACATCGAACTTGTCATCATATGCCCTTTCTATGCACCCCCTAAGCTCATCTTCCGTAAAATCAGACAGCCACAGCTTCATCACTTCATAGGCAACATCCCGGTACCCCATGTCCTTTAGCTCATTCATGGGAACATCCAGCCTTGGTATTTCGGAAGGCACATAGAGGCCTCCTTCCGGCGAAAGCCCGTTGAGTATTGCCATAGATGGCGAAACCTTTTCATTTGAATTCCTGGTACTTACATATTCCATGCCCATTTGGCCTATCTCCTTAATTATAATCTTAATCTATAGAACACGCCGCCTCACAGCCTGCCCTTATGGCATCTATCACACGCCCCATTTTGGACGCGTTTCCGGCAAAATGAATGCCGACCCCGGGATATTGCCCTGTCATCTTCTCTTCCATGCCTTTTCGGGGTTTTGCCCCCTTTGCGTAGATCAGGGTGTCCACATGGAGCCTTATCTCCTTTGTGCCTTCATCTTTGGTGGAAGAGGCTCCCACCAGTGTGCCATTTTTAATTTCCAACACTTCGGTGAGGGGGTATTTTTTTACTCCCAGCCTGGAAAGCTCCGACATGCACGGCCACCCCACTCCCGACTCAAATCCCACCCCTATTTTCTTTCCCCTGTCCACAATGGATATGTTCCGGGATGGATTATTTAATAATGACGCAATCTTTTTCCCGTTTTCTGCCCCAAAAACGGACAGGTGGTAGAGCTGCTCCTTTGACAGGGCACTCTCCCTGGCAAGAAACAGGGCCGACTGGCATATGGTAAATGCTGACCCTATGAACACCACATCCTTGCCGGGGATCTCTTCCTTGAAAAGCAATGAATCAATGTCCATCAGCTGAAATGAATCATCATGTGGAATGGAAAATTCCCCTCCCTCCCCTCCGATACATACTATCACATCATCGAAGGGTTTGCCGTTTTCGTCTGTCAACGCAAGGTCTTCGGAGTATTCCCTGTTAAGGACGATTTTTACGCCATATTTATTTAATGCGCGCCCGTAATAGTCTATAAGCTTTGCAAAATCCTCATGTGCGGGAGTTTTGGATGTCTGGTGAAGCAATCCGCCTATCCTTCCGGACTTTTCCCACAATGTCACCCCGTGGCCCTTTTGGGCTGCCCTTGTTGAAGCTTCAAGGCCAGAAGGTCCTGCCCCTATGACCAGAATATTCCTGGGCGCTTTGGTCTTTTCCACGGAAAGATCAAGCTCCCTGCCGCACCTTGCGTTTACCAGGCACTCTATGGGCCTGTCAAAAAATGTATTGGCAAGGCAACCCTGGTTGCACCCCATGCAGGGTCTTATGTCCCACTCCCTTCCTTCCATGGCCTTTTGGGGAAGGCGGGGGTCTGCCAAAAGGGGTCTTCCCATGGTGACAAGGTCACATCTTTCCATGGCGATATTTTCCTCGGCAACCAATGGGGAATTCATCCTGTTTGCCATGGATACGGGAACGGTAACGGCCTTTTTTATGCCTTCCGCGAGGTACGAAAAACCTCCTGCGGGAAGATCCCCCGTGATCTGGGGAACCCTGGACTCATGCCAGCCGCCCGTGACATTTATCATGTCTATCCCGCTTTGGCAGGCACAATGCGCAAACTCCGCAATCTCTTCATTTCCCAAAGACTCCGGAATAAGGTCATTTCCTCCCAGGCGTAAGATCACGGGATAGTCTCCGCCCACGGCAGACCTGACCCTTTCTATGACTTCCAGGGGAAATCTCATCCTGTTTTCAAAAGATCCCCCATATTCGTCATTTCTCTTGTTGGTAACGGGTGAAAGAAACTGGTTCAAAAGGTATCCCGAGTTACAGCTGATCTCCAGGGCGTCAAAACCTGCCTCCTTTGCCCTAAGCGCCCCTTCGGCGTATTTTTCAAGGACTTCCTCTATCTGATCCTTTGTCATCTGCGGCGCAGTCTCTCTGGTATAGACGCAGTAGGTCTCAGACGGTGAAAGGGCATCCTTCCCGCAGGGGACATCTTTTTTTGGCATGTAGCGCCCCGCATGGTAGAGCTGGACCGCTATCTTTGCTCCGGTCTTCTTTATCACTCCGGTAAACCTTTTCCAGCCCTCCACAGTGCCATCATCTGCCAGGGACATGGAATTGGTCTTTGCCCCGTATTCATCGAAACGGCATGACCCTACGATGATGAGCCCTGCCCCTCCCTCTCCCCTTTGCCTGTAGTACTCCGTGAACCTTTCCGTGCAATGTCCGTTATCTGTGTAGAGGTGGTGCATTGCCGGCATCACTATCCTGTTCCTTAAGGTCATATTGTTTATCACGATAGGGGAAAATAACCTGGCATATTTCATCTGATCTACCTCACAGCAAATTTATTGGGTTGTACGCCCTGCGCCATCATATTATACCACAGCCCGCGCTTTTATATCAAGTTATTATTGTAAATTCCACGGGTTTATGGTATCATATGTATATAGGATTTGCTATTTTCATGGTGATATGGGAGAATGAAATATGGAACAGAAAAAGCAAAATTCCCGCGCCGCCTACAGGGTCAAGGACTCCGTGGAAGGCGCCATAAAACAGGGTGAAAAATTCATCTGGGGGACACTCACGGACATTTCAGCCACAGGCTTTGGTTTCCATACACAGGACGCACGCCTTAGGTTCACGCAGGGCGAAGAGATCACCCTCATGTGGACGGATGCGGATACGGGGCAGATGCACCTGCACAAGGCAAAAGTCGCCGTCTCAAGGAAGCAGGACGATGGGACCTTCATTGTGGGCGGTGAAATCTTAGAGAGCATTAATAAGATGGAAGCAGACACCATAAGGGACATCGAGAAATATTCCGCCAAAAAACAGATAGCCCAGGCCAGGGCACTCCACCAGAAAAAGACCAAAAAAACCCCCGGAGGGGGCTTTGGGTCACATCATAAATGGTGAAAATCCATATTTGTGGCAGACCATGGTCAGACCATGATTATTTAAGGTCATTCTTCATCGAGCTTAAGCACGCTCATAAAGGCCTCCTGGGGAATCTCAACGGATCCTACCTGTCTCATCCTCTTCTTTCCTTCTTTTTGTTTCTCCAGGAGCTTCTTCTTCCTCGTGATATCGCCCCCGTAGCACTTTGCTAAGACATCCTTCCTCATGGCCTTTACAGTCTCCCTGGCTATGACTTTTCCGCCTATGGCAGCCTGTATGGGTATCTCGAACAGGTGCCTGGGAATCTCTTTTTTAAGCTTTTCGCACATCTTTCTGCCCCTATCGTAGGCAGTCTCCTCATGCACGATGAAAGACAGGGCATCCACCTCTTCCTTGTTGACCAGAATATCGAGCTTTACCAGCTTGGACCTCCGGTAGCCCTTCATTTCGTAATCCAACGAAGCGTAGCCCTTGGACCTGGACTTCAAGGCATCGAAAAAGTCATAGATGATTTCATTAAGCGGCATGACATATTTGATTGATGCGCGCGTTTCCTCGATATAATCCAAGGACACATACACACCGCGCCTGGACTGGCAAAGATCCATGATGGCGCCTATGAATTCCGATCGAACCATGATCTCCACATCCACGACGGGCTCTTCCATGTAGTCTATTTCGGAAGGGTCGGGAAGGTTTGAAGGGTTTGTCAGCGTGACCATTTCGCCATCCGTCTTATATACCCTGTAGACCACGCCCGGCGCGGTAGTAACAAGGTCAAGGTCATATTCCCTCTCTAGGCGCTCTTGGATTACCTCCAGGTGCAAAAGCCCCAAGAATCCGCACCTAAACCCAAAGCCTAAGGCTATCGATGTCTCGGGCTCGAAATTAAGGGATGCGTCATTTAGCTGAAGCTTTTCCAAGGCTTCCCTAAGGTCTGTGTACTTTGCGGAATCCGCGGGGTAGAGTCCGCAGTAGACCATGGAATTTACCTTCTTGTAGCCGGGAAGGGCCTCATCGCAGGGGTCATCATCCAGCGTTACGGTATCTCCCACCCTGGTGTAATTTACGTTTTTAAGGGATGCGGTAAGGTAGCCCACCATCCCCGCCGAAAGCTCATCGCAGGAGATAAAGTTCCCCGCACCAAAGTAACCTACTTCCACCACCTCTGCTACTGCCCCCGTAGCCATCATGCGTATCTTCTTTCCGGGAGATACCTTCCCGTCCATGATACGGCAAAACACTATGACTCCCCTGTAGGAGTCATAGACAGAGTCAAATATAAGGGCCTTTAGGGGTTTTTGGGAATCTCCCTTGGGGGGTGGGAGCTTTTCCACTATGGCTTCCAGGACCGATTCGACGTTTAGTCCGGTCTTTGCCGAAATCCGGGGGGCTGAAGCCGCCTCTATCCCTATGACATCCTCTATCTCCTGCGCCACGCGGTCAGGCTCTGCGGAAGGAAGATCTATTTTATTTATGACAGGAAGGATCTCCAGGTCATGATCCAGGGCCAGATAGACATTGGCAAGGGTCTGCGCCTCCACTCCTTGGGCGGCATCCACCACCAGGATGGTTCCGTCGCAGGCCGCCAATGACCTTGATACCTCATAATTAAAATCGACATGTCCGGGGGTGTCTATGAGGTTAAAGACATAGGTCTCCCCGTCCCCTGCTTCATACAAAATCCTGACAGCCTGTGACTTTATCGTGATGCCCCTCTCCTTTTCGAGATCCATGTTGTCCAAAACCTGCGAGGTCATCTCCCTCTTTGTAAGGGTCCCCGTCATCTCTATGATCCTGTCGGCTAGGGTGGACTTTCCATGATCTATATGTGCTATGATGCAGAAATTCCTGATGTTTTTAAGGGCATTAGCATCACTCATTTTCCGAATCCTTTTTCTTGCTTGCCCTGATAAGGAAATTTTTTACCATGAAATCCTCGGAGGGTATGACGTCGAAGTAGGTCGACGCAGTCTTCAGGATATCCTTTATGACATCATGGGCCATTGCGCTCTCCTCATCCTCGGGGATCACCAGCTTTATCTCTATGTCATAGCCACAGGAGTCCAAAAGCTCCTCCACCTGCCTTCTGGTAAAAGCCCTCTGGTCCTGCCATTCGTCATCCCACTCTTCACCCGTGCCGTCCAAAAGGGAAAATACCTCCCTGTACCATGAAGCATTGTCAATCTTAAGGAGAAGCTTCCCGTCATCATTGAGGATGGAGGAAAGACCCCTTAGGATAGTCCTCGGCAGGTGTCCCAGACATTCACTCCCATCCATCATCAGGTAGTCCGCATCATGGAAAAATCCGGTCTTTATGTCGGAGAGATCCCCTACCCAGTGGATCTTCGCCTGGGGATATTTTTCTTCCAAAAGGTGGGCGAGCCCGTGGGTCTCCACACCCACTGCCACGGCCTTGAATACGGAATGTACGTTCTTTGGAAAATATACCAAAAGCTCCCTAAGATGAGCCATCAGCTCGGGATAGACATACTCCATGTCGGCTATGAGCCTCTCTATGGCCACCTGGTCGGTGGGAGAGTCACAATATTTCAAGGCCACACGGAGATACCTGTAGGTAATGGCCTTGTCAATATCCAGATAGTAAAACCCCATCTCCACATTGATATGATAATCCAAGGGCGTAAGTTCCAATGCCTTCCTAAGCTCATCTAAAGGCTTTTTTTGTTTTATCATGGTAAAGACCTCCTGTGCATCCCACAAAACGACAAACCCCCCGGAAAAAGACCGGGGGGTGGGCCTTGACAGTTACGGAAAAATCAGGCCATTTTTTCAACCGCCCTTGTCAGACGGGAAATCTTCCTCGAAGCAGTATTCTTGTGGTAAACACCTTTCCGGGCCGCCCTGGCCAATTCCTTAGAAGCATCCTTAAGGGCTGCCTGCGCAGTCTCCTTGTCATTAGCCTCTATGGCCACATCCACCTTCTTTACGAAAGTCCTCACCCTGGAACGTACGGCCTTATTCCTCTCTGCATTCCTCTGTGCTACCAATATTCTCTTCTTAGCTGACTTTATGTTAGCCACCTTTAGACACCTCCATTATGTTATAAACCACCGGTCAGATTACCCGGCAACCCACATTATGGCATATCCGCAGGAGACACGATATACAGCGGACACACACAATGGGCTATTATACCATGCAGGCACTTGTCCTGTCAAGAAAAATCAGCCTATTTTAATGTTTTTCAGGATGGACCCCAACGAAGTACCGATATTTTCGCTCTTGGGAAGGACTATTTTTTCCCTGGGCTCCTCATCGCCATTGCCGGGCTCCAAAAGGGCCTTCATGCTTAGGGAGAGCTTTCCGTTTTTCTTCTCGGTCACCTTCACGGTAACCTCCTGTCCCTCCTTAAGCTCATCGGCGGGATGCTTAACACGCTTATTTGCTATCTGGGATACGTGTACCAGACCGGAAAGCCCGTCGCCAAGATCCACGAAGGCTCCGTACTCCTTTATCGTATCCACCTTCCCTGTCATGACAGAGCCCACCTCTACGGCGTCTATCTTCTTTTTCCTTTCGTCATCCCTTTCTTCCCTTAGGATTTCCCTGGCAGAAAGCACCAGCTTCTGATTCTCCTTGTCGCAGGTGACGACCCTGACCCTGACTGTCTTTCCCAGGTATTCATTTAGGTCATCGACCCTGGAGAGCGAAAGCTTTGATGCGGGAATGAACGCCCTAAGGCCTTCCAGGTCTGCCACCACGCCCTTGTTTACGACGCCCGTAACCTCCAGCTCCAAAGTCTTCTTCTCTTCCATGTAAGTCTTTGCATTGTCCCATGCGATAAGTTCATCGGTGGAAACCTCTCCGTCACCCATGAACTCATAGGATTTTTCAAGCTCATTTTCAATGTCCTTCATGCTTTCTTGCTCCATCTTTGTTACATCCTTTCTAAAAATAAAATAATGATATAATTATGCCAATTTAATGGTATGATTCATTCACAAAGCTCCACTATCAAAAGCTCCAGCCCCAACGAGTCTGCCACCCGGCCCTGCTTTATGTCGGTTTCTTTCTCCACACAGAGGGATATGGCCCTTACGATATCCTCCCTGCTGTGCCGCCTTGCCCTTTCCATATATTTTCCCGCCGGGTAGGGGGGAAGCTTTAATGCGGCTGCCACCTCTTCTTTTCCCATGCCCCGGGATGTAATATCCCGGGCTATGAGCATCCTGCCGTAGGCCTGCCCCAAAAGGTACATAATTCTTAACGGCGGCTCCTTTAGCTTCAGGAGCTCATTGTAATAATCTAATGCCCTTTTAACTTTTCTGTCGGCAACGGAATCCACCATGTCAAAGACATGGGATGAGACATTGTCCCCGGCAATGGCTACCACATCTTCATCTGTTACCGTATCTTGACCATGGCAATAGGAAAAAAGCTTATCCAGCTCATTGGAGGCCATCTCCATCCCGCCCTTTAGAGCCTTTTCCATGAAAAGGTCCAGGGCAGTCCTTGAAATCTGCTTTCCCTCTTTTTTTACTTTCGACAATATCCAGGACTGAAAGGTAGCCGGGGTAGGAGATGCGCATTCTATCACCAGCCCGTCCTTTGCCACCGTCTTGTAGAGGGAGTTTCTCTTGTCTACCGCGGATTTGGGCTTTCCATACTGGTCTAAAGGCTCAAACTCCGTAAATACCAAAGTCACGGTATCGGGAGGATCCTTCAAAAAATCCGCCAAGGGACCTTTGGCCTTTTTGAACAGCCCCGTGTCCTTCAGGATGATGAGCCTCCTTTCGGCAAAAAAAGGCATAAGGGACGCTTTTTGGGCTATATCGGCCTCATCCTGGTCATGACCTTCAAACATATCAAGGTTCATATCGGCCGCGGCATCACCGTCGGGAAATAAAGCCTGTTTTAATTTGTTCCTGTATTCCCTTATTAAATAGGATTCAGGCCCATATATCAGGTAGGAGCTTCGGAAAGAGCCGTTCTTTATATCGTTATTTAACTTAGAAACCGTCTCCTTTAATGAGGCTCCCTTGGACGCCTTTGCCGCCATGACTAACTGCCCTTTGCGTAAAAATCCCTCATGCCTTATGGTACACCCTTAGGAACTATAGAACACATATGAACGAAAATCCTTCGTCCAAATGCACAACTTATTATTCTACAGTTCCTTATATATTTTAATTATTTTTTTGAAAATGTCAAGTACTAATTCGTATCACATAATCATTATTTCATGCCGTACGCTCATCCGGGGCAAAACTGTGGGTCATCCTTCAGGCTGCCTGATTCGGCGGCTCCCTGGGCCAGCGCGTCGCACCTTTCATTCTGGGGATGGCCGACATGACCCTTCACCCAGTGAAACTTCACCTCGTGTGATTCCTTGGCCTTTAAGAGCCTCTCCCAGAGATCCTTATTCTTTACGGGCTCATTCTGGGAATTTTTCCATCCCTTCCTAATCCACGACCTCACCCATCCTTCATTAAAGGCCTTTACCATGTACTGGGAGTCCGAATAAACATCCACGCTGCATGGGCGGTTCAAGGCCTCAAAGCCTGCTATGGCTCCCAAAAGCTCCATCCTGTTGTTGGTGGTCTTTTTGTACCCACAGGAAAATTCCCTCTCATGCAAGACCCCTTTGGGGTCTTTGTATTGGAGCAATGTTCCATAGCCCCCCGGCCCAGGATTGCCCTTGGATGAGCCGTCGGAGTAAAGATCCACATGCATCATATGCCCTTCTCCATCCGCATCCTCTTTATGATGTCATTGGCCTGTTCATTTATTGCCATAAGGTCTGACCCTATGAATTTCCCGTCCTCATAGAGGACTTTTCCATTTATCATGGTCATCTTGACATTTTCCTTGGAGCCCGCGTAGACTATGTTTTTTTCGATATTGTTTTCAGGCTGCATGTTGGGGCGTGTCATGTCTATCATTATGATATCGGCCTTTTTTCCTTCTTCGAGAGTGTCACAATCATCAAGGAACATTGCCTTAGCCCCGCCCACGGTGGCCATCCTAAGGACATCCGCGGCATCCATCGCCGAAGCGTCATTTTCCCTTAGCTTGGCAAGGGCTGACGAGAGGTACATCTCCCGGAACATATCCAGGGCATTGTTTGACGCCGCGCCGTCAGTGCCGATGGCAATGTTTATCCCCATATCCATCATCTTTGAAAGGGGGGCTATCCCTGACGCAAGCTTCGCATTGGACGAAGGATTGGTCACCACGCTTAGGCCCTTTTCCTTAAATATGTCAAGGTCTTCATCGTCCATCCATACGCAATGATACCCCCCTCCGCCGTAATCATAAAGCCCCAGTTCGTCAAACAGCTTCGTGGGGGTAAGGTGGTACCTCTCCATGCAGCCTTCCACCTCGCTTTTGGTCTCGGAGGAGTGCATGTAGACGGGAGCCTTGTAGGTATATGAAAGATTTGCTATCCCCTGCATGATCTCGCGGGAGGTCGTATACTCGGCGTGAAACCCGAACACGTATGATGAAAGGTCGTCAAGGCTGTTTAAATATTTGTACTCTTTTTCGCAATCATCCACGGTCCCACCGAAATTGTTGATAGATCCCACCTGAACCATGCGGAATCCCGAGTCTATCGCGGCCCTGGCTATCATGTCGGTCTTCATGTACATGTCGAAGGCTGCCGTT
This sequence comes from uncultured Eubacterium sp., assembly GCA_905236805.1. Classification (GTDB taxonomy): domain Bacteria; phylum Bacillota; class Clostridia; order Lachnospirales; family Lachnospiraceae; genus RUG14243. Next base: position 11,095 of record CAJOPH010000093.1, read on the forward strand.
ATGCCAGAGGTTAGGTATTCCAAAATGCCATGACGGGTCAGGGCGTAGATATCCTCCCCGGTGAGCAAAGCCTCCATGGGGAATACCTTTTCGTTCAGCCACTTGTCCAAGGGCAGATCGTCCGCAAAGGAGCGGAGGAAGGTCATAGCCGTGTGGGTATGGGCATTCTTGAAGCCCGGCATGAGAAGGTTTTTCGAAACGTCTACCTCCCTATCCCATTTTGGAATGCCATTCACCGGAGTCCCATCCCCTTTTGGAATGACTTTGGAAATACGGTCTCCTTCCACCCAGAGCTCGCCCTCGAAAATGGGTTCTTCCTCCTTCATGGAAAGAATCCTTGCATTGTAAAATCGTATGTTCATAAAATTATATCCTTATTTAACTAAATCCCACTGACGGTTTCTTATGTAAAACCCTTAAATTCAGTTCCTTACAAAGTAGCATTCATGGTAATTATGCTTTCTGTCACAAGCGCCTTGAAATCGGGAGCCGCCTTATCCGCGGCCTCTTTTATCTCCTCATGGGTCAAGGGCCTCGTATTCATGCCCGCCGCCATATTGGATATGCAGGATATCCCGCATACCCTCATGCCCATGTGGTTTGCCGCTATCGCCTCCACCGCCGTGCTCATCCCCACGGCGTCGGCTCCCAGCGTCCTGAAGGCTCTTATCTCCTCCGGGGATTCATAGGAAGGTCCCGTGGTCTGAAGGTAGATTCCCTCCCTGATGGGCACCTGGATCTTTTTGGCGGTGTTTTTTATGATGAGCTGAAGACCTTTGAGGTAGACCTGGCTCATGTCCGGGAAGCGAACGCCCAGCTCGTCGATGTTTGGACCTATCAGGGGATTGGGCGCAAAGGAAGATATATGCCCCGTTATCATCATAAGGTCACCGACCTTAAACTCAGGATTAATACCGCCTGACGCATTGGTCAAAAACAAGATCTTTGCCCCGAGGAGCTTCATTATCCTTATGGGAAGGACCACGTCCGTGATGGGATACCCTTCATAGTAGTGGACCCTTCCGTTCATAAGGACTACGGGCACATCCTCCAGATAGCCAAACAAAAATTCCCCCGCATGACCCGGCACCGTGGATACGGGAAACCCTTCTATTTCATTGTAGGGCACCCGGTCCACTATCATGATGTTGTTCGCAAAATCCCCAAGCCCTGAGCCCAGGACCAATGCTACGGAAGGGACAAAATCTGTCTTTGCCCTTACCGCCGAAAGGCATTTTTGTATTTTTTCATATACAGGATTCATCAATATCACTCCTTTTCCCAAACTTTTTACTTATAATGATGACTCTTCTAGTGATGAAAGAGCCTTATCCCCGTAAACGCCATCACTATGCCATACTTGTTGCAGCATTCAATGACCTCTTCGTCACGGACCGAGCCCCCCGGCTGCGCCACGTAGCCTACGCCCGACCTGTGAGCTCTTTCGATATTGTCATCGAAGGGGAAGAAGGCATCAGAGCCAAGTGATACTCCCGTCATGTCGGAGAGGAAGATTTCCTTTTCCTCCTCGGTAAAGATCTTGGGCTTTTCTTTGAATATCTTCTGCCATGCGCCATCGCCAAGCACCGTCATGTAATCTTCCCCGATGTAATTGTCTATGGCGTTGTCCCTGTTGGCTCTTCCCACCCCGTCAACAAACCTAAGCTCCATCACCTTTGGACATTGGCGGAGCAGCCAGCGGTCGGCCTTGTCCCCGGCCAGCCTCGTACAGTGAACCCTTGACTGCTGCCCCGCACCTATCCCTATGGCCTGGCCGTCCTTTGCATAGGCCACGGAATTGGACTGGGTGTACTTTAATGTAATAAGGGCTATCTTCAGGTCCCTTTTCGCATCATCGGGGAGGTCTTTGTTGTTTGTGACGATATTTGACAAAACACCGTCATTTATCTTTACCTCATTCCTTCCCTGTTCGAATGTGACTCCAAAGACCTGCTTTCTTTCAATTGGGGATGGCCTGTATGAGGGATCTATTTTTATTATGTTGTAGTTTCCCTTTTTTTTCTGCTTTAGGAGATCTAAGGCTTTTGGGTCATACCCCGGGGCGATGATCCCGTCCGAAACCTCACGTTTAATGATCCTGGCCGTAGATTCGTCACAGACATCGGAAAGGGCTATAAAGTCCCCGAAGGAGCTCATCCTGTCCGCGCCCCTTGCCCTTGCATAGGCACACGCTAAGGGGGAAAGCTCCCCCAGATCATCCACCCAGTAGATTTTTTTTAGGGTATCTGAAAGGGGTATCCCCACCGCGGCCCCCGCCGGGGATACGTGCTTGAAGGATGTGGCTGCGGGAAGCCCCGTAGCTTCTTTTAATTCAGACACCAGCTGCCAGCCGTTGAAAGCATCCAGGAAATTTATGTATCCCGGCCTCCCCGAAAGAATCTCCACGGGAAGGTCCTTCCCATCTTCCATGAAGATCCTGGAGGGCGACTGATTCGGATTGCACCCGTATTTCAAAGAAATTTCATTCATCATAAACCACCTTACCTGGGAAAAATCAATGGTTACCATTCACGGCAACCTGCTCCACACGTAACAATTAATAAACATTTTTATTTATTATCTTGGAATGGACGGTCCTTGTCCTCTTGTTGATGTACCTAACGAAAAGGGAGACCCTGTTGTCCTCATCCAGGGCATCCCAGATCTCTTTTGAAAGCTCGTCCACGTCAGAGCTGTTTAGCTTTATCCTTTTGGGATCTCCCTCATAGGAGGGAAGGGGGTTTCCATCCCCCGTATAGGTATGTATGAGCCTCCCTTCCCCAAGGACAGGCTCCCTGTAGGTGTAAAAATACCTGTTGCAGGATGTGCCCTCTTCTGCCTTTTTTAATATTGACAGGGCGTACCTTATCCCATCATCATCCACCCTTATGATCCCCGATATCCTGGGGGTGTAGTTTGGCGCATCAGGCTCATACTCCCTATCCCTAAGGGACTCTTCGAAGGTCATCTGGGCATCGAGCTTATTGTAGATAGTATCCGTCTGATCCCCGTTCGTTATGATGGTCTTGTTGCCATAGACCCTGACGGGGGAATAGATGATAAGTGAGGGATCTTCTAACTTAGAGGGGTCAAAGGCATGGGTCTTTATGCCTTTTCCGTCCTCTATAAAAACCCTGTTTCTGCTGTTTATGCTCCTGCCCATGATAAAATATGCCATGACGGCCCCGTCACCGTCGCTGCTCACCCCGAAAATAATCCCCCTGCCCGGGTATGAATTTGTCTTCAAAGCTTCGTCAATGGTTAATAAATTCATAGGTCACCTCCTGTGCAGCCTGGGAAAAAGGAGCACTATCATCGGGAAAAGCTCCAGCCTCCCTGCCAGCATGTCAAACATCAAAACTATTTTTGAAAAAACCGAAAAATCAGCAAAATTCCCCATGGGTCCCACCTTGGAAAAGCCCGGACCTATATTGTTAAGGGTCGCCGCCACGGATGTTACGTTCGTTTCAAAATCAAAACCGTCAACAGAGACTAAAAAGCAGGATATCCCCATTATCACAAAATACAGTATGAAGTAGCCGGCGACAGACCTCTCGACCTCCTTGTCCACCTTCCTCCCGTCCAGCTTTATGCCCTTTACGACCTTTGGGTGGACGAAGGTTAAAATCTCCCTTTTTACTATCTTTATGCCTATGAGTATCCTGGAGACCTTGATCCCCCCTCCTGTGGAGCTCGCGCAGGCGCCCACGAACATCAGCATGAAAAGTATCATCTTTGAAACGGCAGGCCACATGTCAAAGTCAGCGGTAGAAAACCCCGTGGTCGTGATGATGGATGATACCTGAAAAAAAGCCTCCTTCAAAGCCCTTGCGATCCCACCGTACATCCCCATGATGCTGAGGGCTATCGTCACGGTCGCGCCAAGGATTATTCCAAAATACACCCTGACCTCCGTGGAGGATAAGGCATCCTTCCATTTGTTTTTGGCTACCAGGTACAAGACATTGAAATTTACCCCAAAAAGCACCATGAAGATTCCCGTCACCACCTGGCAAAAGGCGCTGTAGGATGCGCACGAATCATTTAGGACCCCAAAGCCCCCCGTGCCCGCCGTCCCAAAAGATATGGTGACACAATCAAATAAGTGCATGCCGCCCAACCGTAAGATGATAATCTCTGCCACCGTCATGGCAAAATATATGGCATACAGTATCCTTGCCGTCTGGGAAACCTTGGGAACCAGCTTGTCCACGGTAGGTCCCGGGCTTTCTACCTTCATGAGGTGCATATTGTATCCGCCCGTCATGGGAAGTACGGCCAGCATGAATACCAAAATGCCCATACCCCCTATCCAGTGGGTAAGCGATCTCCAAAAGAGCATGCATTTGTCAAGCCCTTCGACGTTATTTAATATTGACGCTCCGGTGGTGGTAAAGCCCGATATGGTCTCAAAGCAGGCATCCGCGTAATTTGGTATCTGGCCGCTCAAAAAGAAGGGCAAAGCCCCCGCAAGGCTCATCACTATCCACCCCAAAGACACAATGATAAAGCCCTCCCTGGCGTAGTAGACTCCCTGGGGAAAAATCTTTCTCATGATGGCGCCAATAAGGGAAATCATCACCATGCCCCCAAGGAAATAAAGACCGGAAGGCTCTCCATAGTAAAGCCCCACCAGGGCACACCCCCCCATAAGCAGACCTTCTATCTCAAGCATCATTCCTATGATGTGGATAATAGCTGACCATTTCATGCTCTCACTCCAGGATATCAGAAATATCGCTAAGGCCATGCATCGTGGTCACCACGATCACATGATCCTTCTCCCTGATCCGGCTTTTGCCATCGGGAATCTCTATCTGCCTGCCATGGGTGATGCAGGCTATTATGATGCCATCCTTTAGTTCCAGGTCCTTTAAGGGCCGTCCGAGCACCTTAGAGCCCTCGTTTACTATAAACTCTATGGCCTCCGCCTTGTCCCCTATGATCTTGTAGAGGGTCTCGATATTGCTGGAGCCCATGGAATTTTCAGCCGCCCTCACATACTGGAGTATGGAATCTGCCGCGACGTTTTTGGGGCAGATGATGGAGTCGAGATCCTTTTCCCTGATGATCCCCTCATCAAGGAGGTTATTTACCTTTGTAAAAAGCTTTGCCTCAGACTCATCCCTGGCATACAGCCCCAAAAGGATGTTGGTCTCGTCAAAATTAGTCATGGCACAGAAGGCATCCGCCTCCTTTATGCCCTCTTCCTCCAAAACACTCCTGTCCGTGGCATCGGCGCAGATGACCACGGCCTTGTCCAACTGGTCGGTAAGAAACAGGCACCTTTCCTTGTCCCTGTCTATTATGGTAAGGCCTATATTCATCTCCAGGATCATCTGTGAGAGGTAAAACGATGCGGCTCCACCTCCCACTATCATACACCTTCCTACCCGCCTTTTGGAAACCCCCATCTTCTCAAATGTCTCCGCGGCGGAATCAGACGCCACTACCACGCAGATTATGTCACCCTCCCCAAGGACCGCGCTGCCGTTGGGGATGATGGCCTCGTCCTCCCGTTCTATGGCGCAGATAAGAAGGCGCACGTCAAAACGCCTTGAGATATCGTAGATCTTCATCCCGCACAGGGAAGAATCCGAAGGGATCTTGTATTTTACTATCCCTACCCTCCCCTTGTCAAAGGTCTCTATGGAGGATGCATTGGGAAACTTAAGCACCCTTGCCATCTCAAGGGCCGCAAGATAGGCGGGATTTACCACCAAAGCCAGCCCCAGCTCCTCCTTTATGAGGTTTAGTTCTTTCTGGTAGGCGGGGTTCCTGAGCCTTGAAATGGTCTTGGCCCTTCCGAGCTTACGGGATATCAGGCAGGCCAGGATATTGAGCTCGTCATTTCCGGTAAGGGCTATGAAAATATCGCACGAGCCTATCCCGGCATCCTTTAGCACTTCGGAGCTTGCGCAGTTTCCCACCACCCCGAATACATCGTAGCGAAGGGAAAGGGTCTCTACCTTACCCTTATCAGTATCTATGATGATAACGTCATGACCCTCGCTGCACAAGAGCCTGGTCACGACCTCCCCTACATTTCCGCACCCTGCCACGATGATGTTCATCTATACCGCACTCCCATTGCAAACCGTCCCTACCAACCCATCCATTATACCCCCAAAATAAATAAAAATCAATGAAAACCCATTGAAAAATTTGCCTAAAAAAAAAATTGTGTTATAATGATGGCTTGTGTGTATGAAACAACAAGACCGGGGAGATATGCCGAGGAGAAATATCATGAAAAAGATAAAATCTTTTTTTAATTATCCATACCTGATAGTGCTCTGCCTTATCATGACCATGACAATAGCCTCATACGTCCACGGGCAGGACGAATCGGGAGACCCGGTGGAAGCTTCGCAAAGCGATGGTAATGATGCCAATGTAACATCATCGGGAGACGCGGAAGGAGCAGGCGAAGCGTCGGGGGATGCGTCACCTTCCGAATCCCTTCCCGAGGATAATGTCACTGTCTAT
>CAJOPH010000094.1 GCA_905236805.1 uncultured Eubacterium sp.
ATTTCGGACATACGATAGGACATGCGGTGGAAAAGCAAAGCGGATTTGGGCTGCTTCATGGGGAGTGTGTCTCCATAGGGATGATGGCGGCCTTACATATCTGCATGGGGCGGGGGCTTATTTCAAAAGATGGGTATTTGGAGATGAAAAACCTTCTTTCAAAATATCATCTTCCATTAACCATTCCACATGACATAACCATCCATAAGGAAGAAATCATAAGGTCTGTTAAATCAGACAAAAAGGTCATAAACGGAAAGGTAAGATTCGTGCTTTTAAGTGAAATAGGAAAAGGCTTTGTCTGTGAAGATGTAACTGATGATGAAATATCAAAGGCCATAGGGAGCATCCTCTGATGAAGGGAAAATACAGGTTCAAAATGCCGGGATTTTTACTTATGGTGATTCTTATCTTGGCTGACAGGATTTCCAAATATTTAGCATCTTCAATACTTAAGGACAATGACCCTTTTGTAATAATAAAAGGTGTTTTTGAGCTTCAGTATCTTGAAAACAGGGGAGCAGCCTTCGGGGTGTTGGAGGGAAAGCAGGTATTTTTCATTGTTCTTACGGTGCTTATTGCTTTTTTTTGCATATGGTTTTTTATAAGGCTTCCGCACGAAAGGCATTTTTATTTTATGGAACTGATCATCATCCTCCTTCTGTCAGGGGCTTTTGGGAATTTTATAGACAGGGTCTTTAATGGCTATGTGGTTGATTTCTTTTATTTTTCGCTGATAGATTTTCCCATATTCAACGTGGCGGATATCTATGTAACGATGGCGGAAGCCGGGCTTATCATAGCGGTCTTTTTTGTCTATAAGGGAGAAGATTTCAAGGATATTTTTACACACAGTTCAAAGCTTTAAAATGCAAAATAAAGAGCTTAAAATAATTAAGGAAAATTCAAAGTTCATAGGGGAGAGGTTAGACAAGGCACTTATCGGTTTTTATCCGGAAAAGTCACGGAATTTTTTTCAAAATATCATTGATTTGGGGAATGTATCTGTAAATGGAACCCCTAAAAAATCAAATTACAGGATAAGGGAAGGAGATGAGATAATTATTTTTTTCCCGGAAGAAAAAGACCTTGAGATTCTTCCCGCAGATATTCCAATCGATATCCTTTATGAAGATTGTGATGTAGTGGTGGTGAATAAGCCAAAAAACATGGTGGTTCACCCCGCCCCCGGTCATTTTGACGACACTTTGGTAAACGCCCTTTTGTATTACCTTAAGGACGACCTTTCCACCATAAACGGGGTAAGGCGCCCCGGGATAGTACACAGGATTGACAAAGATACAACCGGAGCGCTTATAGTCTGCAAGAATGATAAAGCCCATAATATAATTGCATCTCAAATAAAGGATCATCAGGTAAAAAGAAAATATTTTGGATTCGTAAAAGGGATCATCAAAGAAGATGACGGAAGGATAGAATCCACCATCGGGAGAAATCCCAAAAACCGCCTTAAGATGGCAATGAATGTACCGGGGGGGAAGATTGCCATTACAAATTATCATGTGGAAGAGAGGTTTTTTTCGCAAAATGCCACATATATGACCTTTGAGCTTCAAACCGGGAGAACACATCAGATAAGGGTTCATATGGCAGGAATAGGTCACCCGCTTATGGGAGATCTTCTATATGGTAACGGGAAAGATCCCTACCACCTGGAGGGTCAGGCCCTTCATGCCGGAAAAATAGGCTTTATAAGGCCTTCCGATGGAAAATACATTGAAGTAGACGCACCACTTCCAAAATATTTTGAAAGGTTGTCTGAATTATTGAGAAAGGAATGATACATAGCATTAGTTCCCCATAACCATAAATTTGTTTTACAAAAATGAGGGTATAAAGATGGCTGAATTTAAATCCATTGAACAAGCACGTGATTTTTTTAAGGAAGACTCCTTTGCAATGAATGCGGGGATAAGCCTTGATGAGCTGGACGAAGACAGATCCATTTGCAGCATGGATATTGTAAAGGGCAAAAACACGAATGCCCTGGGTTCTGTTATGGGGGGAGCCATTTTTACATTGGCCGATTTTGCGTTTGCATGTGCCTCGAACAACCTCCACAACCCCACGGTATCTTTGTCCATGTCCTGCAATTTTATTGGAAGGGCCAAGGGTAAAAAACTAATCGCAGCCACAAAATGCGTAAAAAACGGGCGCACCACATGCGTCTTTGATATAGATGTGGAAGATGAGCTTGGGACCAAGGTTGCAAAATTTATTGGTACAGGATATAAAAGTTGAGTGAGGATAAACTATGGCTGACTGGATCATGGTGGTTGATGACGATGTGTCTAATTTAAAAATGGCAGGCCATATCTTAAGCAAGGCAAATATGCGGGTGACGGCGTTAAAGTCGGGAGAAGCGCTGCTTGAATATATCGATAAGAATGAAGTCCCCGACCTTATACTCCTTGACATACTGATGCCGGGAATGGATGGTTTTGAGACTTTGACCAGGCTGAAGGAATCCGGGAAAGGAAGCGAGGTTCCCGTTATCTTTATTACCGCCAATGAGGATGAGGAATCAGAAACGAAGGGATTGTCCTTAGGAGCCATAGATTTTATAAAAAAACCCTTTGTTCCTGAGGTTTTGACCCTAAGGGTGCGCCATAGCATAGATTTGATACGTCTTCAGAGAAACCTTTCAGAGGAAGTGGAAAAAAAGACAAAGGAAAATGAAAGGCTTTCCCTCCACATAGTGCAATCCTTAGCCGATGCGATAGATGCCAAGGATACATATACCAAAGGACATTCCGGAAGGGTGGCAGAGTATTCCAGGGAGATAGCCAAAAGATTTGGTTATTCCAGGAAGGATCAAAACGATATATATATGATGGGGCTTTTGCATGACGTGGGAAAGATAGGCATCCCTGATACCGTGATAAACAAGCCGGCCCGTCTTACCGATGAGGAATTTGACCTTATAAAGAACCATCCCGTCATGGGAGCCAGAATTTTGAAAAACATTACAGAGATGCCCCGTCTTGCCACGGGAGCCAGGTGGCACCATGAAAGATATGACGGCAATGGATATCCTGACGGTCTTAAGGAAAAAGAGATTCCCGAGGAAGCTAGGATTATCGCCGTCGCAGATGCCTATGATGCCATGACCAGCAGGAGGAGCTACAGGTCTTCCCTTGACCAGCAAAAGGTAAGAAGCGAGATAGAAAATGGCAGGGGCAGCCAGTTTGACCCTGTTTTTGCGGATATCATGCTTAGGATGATTGATGAGGATAAAGAATACAGCATGAGGGAACAGTAATAGATGAAGGAAGGAAGAAGAGTTGATGAGATACGGGAGATTTCAAACTTAATATTAGTCATATGCATTGCCGGGTTTTCATTGGCCCTGAGTGTGCTTAATATAGTTCTGGGATGGGAAAGATGGATAGTCCCGTTGTTTGCGGTATCAGTGCTTCTATGCATTTATTTTCATGTGACGGGGATATTTTCCGGGAGATTCCGTACCAACCTATGCTCCGGCATACTGATGGTGGAGATGTTTTATTACAGTGTAAATGTCTCTACCTTGAATGATGCCGCCTCCGTGATAATAGCCATGATGATACTGTTTGCCATGAATGGGGAAAAATGGATCCTACGGCTCGGAATGGCTACAGGTTATTTTGGGATGCTCTATCACCTCTTTGATGATTTTGCAAGCGGCTATGTGATTATAACATTTGAGTATGTGGTACGCGTGGTATGGCTTTTTTTCGTGGTATTTGCCGCTGCTTTTGCGGTTTCCTGGCTGGTTTCGGGCAGGGACAGGGTGGAGAAAAAATATAAGGAAAGGGTGGAAATCCTGGAGGCGCAGAACAAAAGTGCCGCCGACTTTCTGGCAAACGTATCCCATGAAATAAGAACCCCTGTCAATGCGGTGGTGGGATTAGCCAAGGTGGCCCTTGAATTAGAACAAGACCCTGAGATCAAAAAGGACCTTGAAAACGTAGAAGAGGCCGGCCTTCGAATTACACAGCAGATAGGGGATATACTGGATTATTCTGAGATAGACATGGGAAGGCTTTGCTTAAATAATGAAGATTACATGCCTGTTTCCATGGTAAACGACCTTATGGCGGAGCTTTCCCCATTTTTCAAGAAAGAGGTGGAGCTGGTAGTAGACATAGATCCAAAGCTTCCCCTTATGATGCACTCGGATGTAGGCATGATAAGAAAAATCTTGTGGCATCTGGTTTCAAATGCGCTTAAATTCACCAGGGAAGGGGGAGTATACTTAAAAATCTCATCTTTGACTCTTGATTACGGAATAAACCTTCAGATAGAGGTGACAGATACCGGGATAGGTATGTCTGATTCCGAAAGGGAAAGGATATTTGAGAAATTTTATCAGGCAGATTCGGGAAGGAGCCGCTCATCACAGGGTCTTGGCCTTGGCATGTCCATAGTCTTTGGATTTATCCGCATGCTGGGGGGATTCATCACTGTGGAAAGCAGCGAAGGAAAGGGTACCACCGTTTGCGTGAGCCTTCCCCAGAAAGTAATAGATTCCTCTCCTTCCATGTCAGTAGACAAGGATAGGGATATATCCGTGGCAGTCTTTATCCATATGGAAAAGTTTGAACACCCCATGGTAAGGGAATTCTACGATTCTACCATAACGAATCTTGCTTGCGGCCTAAACATAAGATTCCACTATGTAGACAATGTAAAGGATCTTAAAAAACTTGTTTCTTCTGATATGCCTACCCATCTTTTTGTGGGAGAATTAGAATACGAGGAGGCCTTTGGATATCTGGACGTGCTTTCTTTAGAGACCTGCGTCATCGTGGTAGCCAATGAAGATTATACCGTATCTTACGGATCCAAAGTGATAGTATTAAAAAAACCGTTCTTTGGCATTCCCGCGGTAGGTCTTTTAGACCTTGACAAAAATTCCATAAAAGAAAACAAAGGGCACATGATGTGTAATGGTGTAAAGGCTCTTGTGGTAGACGATGAGCCCATGAATATCACGGTAGCCTTTGGGATATTTAAAAGATACGGCATGGAGGTATCGTCTGCCGAATCAGGACAAAACGCCATAGATAAATGCGTGGAAAACGACTATGACATTATCTTCATGGATCATATGATGCCGGGAATGGACGGGATAGAGACACTAAGGAGGATAAGGTCGAAAAAAGGACGCAGGAATGCAGATACGCCCATAGTGGCGCTTACCGCCAATGCAGTAAGCGCTGCCAGGGACATGTTCAGACAGGAAGGCTTTGACGGATTTGTAAAAAAACCCATTGAACTTAGCGAACTGGAAAGAAACCTTAAAAAAGTACTTCCCAAAGAATTCATTACATATGCAAAAGATGATGTTAATAATGAACATAAGACATCCAAGGCATCCGATGATCCTGATCCGAATAATCCAGGTTTGAATGATCTTGATTCGAAAGAAAGATCTTTGTATGATAAGCTCTTATCCGGAGGGGTGGACTACAGAAAGGCCCTTCATTACTGTGCGTATGATGAGGAACTTTACAGATCTTTGCTTGAGAGGTTTGTTGAGGAAAAATCCCAAAAAACGGATGACCTGGAAAGATATTTTAATGAAGATGACCTTAAAAACTACGCCATAGTGGTTCACGCCTTAAAGAGCAATGCAAAGATGATAGGGGCGTTAGACCTTTCTGAAATGGCAAGGGAATTAGAGTCTGCCGCCAAGGAGGATAGAAAAGGAATAATTCAAAGAAACAAAGACGACATGAACCTGGAGTATGAAAGGGTGGCAGATGTGGTTGCCAAAGCGCTTGGTATTGAAGGAGAGGGTGTAGCATCAAAAGAATTTTCCGTATCTGATGAAATCTTGGAATTTGCCCCGGGGGAGGTGTAACATGGGTGTGAAACGTATGTTCGAATGGCTCTATGATTCGGAAGTAGACCTCTTCAAAAGAACTTTCGCATTGACATCCATGACAGTTGCCATAACACTTTCCATTATCTTCGTATGGGATATATTCATAGGAGAGAGTATCCAGAAGCTGTCCGCCCTTTTTTTGGGGGTGGCAGGTCTTTATGCGATGATATTCATAGGAATACATTTTGACCTGACAAAGATAGTGGGGATAATAACATCCTTAGCTGTCATTTTGTTCCTCATTCCCATGGAGTTTTTTACCGGTGACGGGGTATATGGATGCACCCCTTTGTGGATGTCTTTTGCTTTTTTGTACATAGGCCTTAATGTAAGGGGGATTGCCAAGTATGTTATGCTGGTGGGAATGCTTGCGTGTTCCTTAGCTTGTTATGGTATAGCATTTTTTTACCCTGATCTTTTGAACAAGCATGATATGAAGACAGCCTATTTAGATTCCATCGCATCTTTGGTAGGGGTCGGATTTACCTTGTTCATAATGATCAGCTTCCTTCTTACCATATATGAAAAAGAAAACGAAAAGGCCAGACGCCAGACAAAGGAAATAGAAGATCTAAATAAGAGCCAAAACCGGTTTTTTTCCAGCATGAGCCATGAGATACGTACCCCCATAAACACTATCATCGGTCTAAACGAGATGATAATGAGGGAGGATATATCGAAAGAGGTGGCTGAGGATGCGGCAAACATCCAGTCAGCTTCACAGATGCTCCTTCATATCATAAATGACATCTTAGACATGTCAAAGATGCAGTCAGGCCAGATGTCCCTTACCCCGGTATCTTACCAAAGCGGGGATATGCTTTCCGAGATAGTGGGGATGTTCTGGATAAAGGCAAAGGAAAAAGGCTTAAACTTCAAGGTGGATGTCTCTCCTGAGCTTCCCATGGAACTTTATGGGGATGAGGTAAGGATAAAACAGATTCTGATAAATGTTGTAAACAATGCAATAAAATATACCAGGGAGGGGGATGTTTCCTTATCGATAGAATGTAAGAAAAATGGCACGAGGGACGCAGTGGTCACCTATATCGTATCCGACACGGGAATAGGAATAAAAAAAGAAAATATACCCTATCTGTTTACGGCATTTAAGAGGGTGGATGAGGATAAAAATAAATATATAGAAGGAACGGGGTTAGGGCTTTCGATAGTCAAACAATTAGTGGACGCCATGGGTGGAAAGATCACCGTAAATAGTGTATATACCAAAGGATCTACCTTTATCATTGAAATCCCCCAGAAGATACAAGGCAGTTTAGTCATAGGCAATACAAAGATAAAAAAAGGGCACAGGGTGGATTCAAAAAGCACATACCACAGAAGCTTTGAAGCCCCTGACGCCAATATTTTGGTGGTAGATGATAATGCGTCAAACCTTATGGTGGTAACAAAGCTCCTAAGGGATACCAAGGTAAACATAGACACAGCCTCCGGCGGACCGGAGGCCTTGAAAAAAACACTCAATGTCCCCTATCATGTGATTTTCATGGATCATATGATGCCCGGGATGGATGGGATAGAATGTTTACAAAAAATAAGGAACCAGACGGGGGGGCTTTGCAAGGATTCCAAGATAGTAGCCCTTACCGCCAACGCCGGCTCTGAAAACGAGAAACTTTATCATCAGTCAGGGTTCGACGGATACCTTCTTAAACCTGTTGCGGGAAAGGCACTGGAGGCTGAATTGGGAAGGCTTCTTCCCGATGAGATAGTCAGGTTCGACAGGGAAGGAAATGATGATTTTGATGAAGGAATCTTTACCATGGAGCCCCACCTCCAAAAAGCCCAGGTGGCCATTTCCACCGAGAGCGTGGCTGATATTCCCAAAGCTATCCGGGAAAAGGAAGGGGTATATGTGATTCCCCACAAGGTAAAAACCAACGAAGGAATTTTCAAGGATGGGGAAGAGATAGAGTCCAAGGGACTTCTTTACTACATGGAGGATTTTTCGCATAAAGCGGATACGGTATCCCCCACTGTAGCAGAACATGAGAATTACTTTGCAGATATCCTAACCTACGCCAACAACGTGATACACATCTCCATCTCATCAAAGGTAGCCCACTCCGGGTGCCTTGCCGCCAAAGAAGCCGCTGCGGCTTTCAACAATGTGACCGTTATAGACACGGGACACCTGTCTTGTGGTCAGGGACTTGTGGCTTTGGAGGCGGTGCGCCTCTCCGGGGAAGGGATGCTTCCCGAAAAGATCGCAGAGGCATTGGAAGACTACAAAGAAAAAGTGCGTACCAGCTTCATAGTGTATGATATAGAGTATCTTTCCCGGGCCGGGCAGGTAAATGAACGTACTGCCAAAATCCTAAAATCCTTCATGGTAAAACCCGTCATATCCATGAAGAATGGAAAGCTGGTTCTTAAAGGCATACACATGGGATCCAAGGAAGGCTCGTGGAGAAGGTATGTAAAAGATGCCCTGAAAGACAGAGGCAGGATAAATAAGGACAGGATATTTATCGCATATGCGGGTCTATCCAAGTCAGAGCTTGAAACCATAAAAGAATTCATAGAAGATCGGGTAAAATTTAATGAATATATTTTCAGTGAAGCCTCTGCCGTCATATCCACGAATTGTGGAAAAGGAACCGTTGGATTGATGTTTGCATTAAAATAGTGTACGAAATGAGAACGAATATAAATGAGAACGAATATACTTGAATACCTGGAGGAACAAGAAACAAAAAGACCGTTAAAAAAAGCCTTTTTTGATGGGGATGATTCATATACGTTTTCAGAATTTTCCCATGCCGCGCGGTCTGTAGGAAGTGCGCTCTTAAAGGAAGGTACAAAAAAGCCCGTTCTGATACTGATGGACAAATCCATAAGGCAGCTGATAGTGGCTTTCGGGGCTGTATACAGCAATAATCCTTATGTGATACTCGATCCTGACATGCCCGTTAAAAGGATGGAGGATGTAATAAAAAGAACTAATCCTGATGTTTTAATAACCGACGGAACAAAGGATGATATCAAAGACAAATTGTCATTTGAAAAAAAACACCTTCCCTATAGCCAAGCCGTAGGATTTAAAGAAGATACCCAAGGGTTAAGACAGGTCCGTTTAAGATCCTTTGATACAGATCCCGTGTATATATGCTTTACATCCGGATCCACGGGGGCTCCCAAGGGAGTATGTGTAAACCATAGGAGCATCATAGACTATATGGAGCATCTGTCTTTGGTAATGGGGTTTTCTGACGAATCCATATTCGGAAACCAGACACCTTTTCATGTGGATGCCTCCATGAAGGAGGTATACGGTAGCGTTTTTAATGGTGGGGAAGTCCATATCATACCAAAGGAACATTTCCTTATGCCCTCCGGGGTGCTTGATTTTTTGAATGAACATAAGATAAATACCATCTGCTGGGTGGCATCTGCATTGTCATTGGTATCTTCCCTTGGAGGATTGGAAAGTAATCCTCCGAGATACCTTCATACAATATCTTCGGGCAGCGAGGTCTTTCCCACAAAGCATTATAATGCATGGAGGACCGTGCTTCCCAATGCAAGGTTTTTTAACCTTTACGGACCTACCGAAGGCACCGGGGTGTGCTGCTATCATGAAATAAAAGGCCTTCTTGATGAAAATGATAAGATTCCTATAGGAAGACCTTTTAAGAATGCAAAGGTGTTTCTCCTGGATGAAAATGGAAAAATTCCTTCAAAAGGAAAGGAAGGTGAGATCATTATAGGGGGAACCGGGGTGACCATGGGCTATTATGGAGAAGCAAAAAAGACCCAAAAATCTTTTACCCAAAATCCCCTTCATGATGATTATATAGACATAGTCTACCATACCGGTGACATTGCTTACGAAGATTTTGATGGAAACCTGGTTTTTTCGTCTAGGAAGGATCATCAGATAAAGCACATGGGACACAGGATAGAGCTGGGGGAGATAGAGCATGCGGCAAATAATATTCCTGATGTTTTTGAGAGCTGTGCTTTGTACGTAAAGGAAAAAATAGTTCTTTTTTACTCAGGCAATATAGAAAAAAAAGAACTTACCGTGGAACTTAAAAAATATCTTCCAAAGTACATGCTTCCTAATTCCATGATCATTGCGGACAGACTCCCTAAGCTTTCCAATGGAAAACCGGACAGGAAGAAAATGGAAGAAATCTATTTAACAAAAAAAGCGAGAAGGAAAAGATGAAAAAAAATATCACAAAACTATCCCTGACAGTACTCTTATTTTTTGTATTTATTTTTATTTTATCACAAGGAGATATTGCACAAGCAAAATCCTATGAGGTAAAGGTTGGAAATAGGATATTGGCGGATGATTCCGCAAATGCCACATACAAAATCTCAAACAAAAAGATCGCATCAGTAGATGAAAATGGATATGTGACAGGAAAAAAAGAAGGAAAGACCACCCTCGTGGTAAAAAAGAAAAACGGAAAGAAAGTGAAAAAAGAGATAGTGGTTAAAAAAAGAAGATGGAAGCCGAATCTGCCCGTAACTTATGATGAGATTTCCGCAGATATTTCCATTGATAGCGAAAAAGAATCCGATTCTTCTTCACCGGATGAAGAAACCTTAGGTAATGAAGAATCTGATCAAGCTGAAAATAAAGATTCTTTGACCATTACCCTGAAAAATAAAGGCATTAAGAAAATAAGGAAGGTCAAATACGTCTTTTCCGTAAAGTATGAGGTGTCTAAGGAAATTTCTGCTGATGAAAATAAAGATTCCACGGAGGATCTGACCGAATCTTCCACTGATGAGACTGTAAATGAAACTGTAAATGAGACTGTCACTGAAACCTTAACCGGCAAATATAGTGTCCTTATCAACAAAGTAGCCCCGGGAGATGAAAAAAGCTCTTCTTTGAATGTGGAGGGAAAAATAGTATCTTATAAGATCAAAAAGATAGAACTTTATTCAGGCAAGGCTTTGTACGTACATGATGAAAATAAAGATTCTTACACTTTGAAATGGGGTGTTCCCGATACCGTCCCTCCCAAATTTTCAGGATCCTTTTTGAAAAGCAAGAGCAAATGCAACGGAAGTTGCGTGATGGTGGTATATTCAGACAAAAAGTCTTCCTTTAATTTCAAAAAATTTATAACAGCTTCTGATGACAGGACCAGAAAAGTAAAAATAAAGGTGGATACGTCCAAAATAAACTGGAAAAAAACAGGCACTTACAAGGTAAAGTATACGGCCACGGATAAAGCAGGGAACAAGGCCAAGACCTGGCGGAAGATATATATGATAAAAAAAGGCACGGCCGAAGATGTGGCGGATCGTGTATTATCATCCATAATATCTTCCAAGTGGTCCGATACTTCCAAGGCCAAGGCCATTTACAGATATATAAGGTCACATGTGACCTATATACAGCATGCATCACACCCCTCATGGCGTACGGCGGGGGCAAGAGGTATCATCTATGGATCCGGTGATTGCTATACCTGCTATTCGGTATCAAGGCTCCTTCTTACCAGGGCGGGAATCCCCAATATGATGATAAAGCGTTACCCGGTCTATAGTGCCCGGCATTACTGGAACCTGTGCTATGTCTCAGGAGGCTGGTATCATTTCGATACCACAATGAGGAGTTCCCATAAGACATACTGCCTGCTTACGGATTCGCAGATGCATGCCAAGGAACCCGGCAATACCTTTGCCTTTAATACATCCCTCTACCCAAAGAGGGCTACTAAAAAGATTTCATACTGAATAGTAACGATTAGTATTGATTTTTCTGAAGAAAACACTTGACTATATGGAGAAGAACTGTAAAAAACAGTTCCTTAAATTCGAGGGATAAAAAATGACATATGATGAAATAAGGGACATTATATTGGAGATCCTGCAGGATATGCATGAGGATGTGGATTTTGAAAAGGAAGAAGCCCTGGTGGATGGAAAAATCCTTGATTCATTTGACTTGGTATCGTTGGTAAATGAACTGGGTGAGGAATTCAACGTGGAAATTACCGCAAAGGAATTTATTACAGAAAATTTTAATTCTTTGGACAGACTTGCAAGGATGGTAGAGGGGCTTTTGTAGACGTGTTTGCTTCATATTGGTTTATCGGTTTTCTTTTACTTTTTTTTGCGGCATATTACCTTATTCCTTTAGAAAAAAGGTGGATAATCCTTCTTTTTGGAAATCTGGTTTTTTATTTCCATGCAGGCTGGCAGGGAGTGGTTTTTATCTTACTTACATCCCTTACGGTATTTTTGTCTGCACTGGCTATAAACAAGAAAGATACGAAGAAAAAAAAGCTCTTTTTGTATTTTGGATTATTCCTCAACCTGTGTATTTTAGCAGTAATAAAATACATAGGATTTGCCATAAGAAATATTAACGGCATTTTGGTTCTTACCGGCAGGATGGAACTGGAACCCATATCACTTTTTATCCCCATGGGGATTTCGTTTTATACGTTCCAGGCTTTGGGTTATCTTTTGGACGTTTATTGGGAGCGGTGTGAAGTACAGAAGAATTTCTTTAGGTTCTTCCTGTTTATTTCCTTTTTCCCACAGCTTATCCAAGGTCCCATCAGCAGATATAATGACCTGTCGAAGACTTTGTTTTCTCCACATCCTTTTTCTTTTGAAATGTTCTGGGGAGGAATAAGGAGGATTCTCTGGGGATATTTTAAGAAGCTTGTCATTGCCGACAGGGTAGGGGTAGCCTTAGGCGCCATAAGGGGAGATGCTTCCTATTATGACGGAGCCTATGTGGTGATAGCCATGCTCATGTGGTCCATACAGCTTTATGCTGACTTTACGGGTGGGATAGATATCACCATAGGAATAGCAAAGAGCCTTGGAATAGATGTCACAGAGAATTTTGACGCACCGTATTTTTCAAAGAATATTGCGGAATTTTGGAGAAGGTGGCATATCACTATGGGGACATGGTTTAGGGACTATGTCTTTTATCCCATGAGCATAAGCCGCCCGTTAAAAAAACTGACATCCGTTTCAAAGAAAAGATTCGGAAGGAAATTTGCCAGGGGGGTCTCTGTCCATGTATCTACCATGGTAGTGTGGATTGCCACGGGAATCTGGCATGGAGCCGCATGGCGCTACGTGGCGTGGGGGGTTCTTAATGGAATGGTGATACTGGCTTCGGAGGACTTAAAGCCGTTTTACGCAAGATTCCATAAAAAATTTCCTGCGGTCAGGAAAAATGTCTTTTATGGTGCTTTTGAAATAATTCGTACGTATGTTCTCATGTGCTGCATCAGGGTGTTTGACCTTTATGCCTCGGGAAGGGTGTGTGTAAAGCAGTTTTTTTCGATATTTACGGATTTTGACATATCAAGGGTGACAATTAATAATTTTTTGGATATGGGACTTGGCAAAATGGATTACCTTGTTATTCTTTTGGGAGTCATCATATTGGTACTGTCGCATCCTGTCATGGTGTATGTGAGAAAGGATGAATTAAGGCTAAATAAAGTAAATAATCCCTATTTTTCATATCTTACATGTGCATTGATTACCATCACGATCCTTCTTCTGGGAAACTATGGATTTGGATATGACGTATCGGGATTTATCTATAACAGGTTCTGATAATTGCTATGGTCAAGAAAATATTTTACTGTTTGTTATGCGTTTTTTTCTTTGTAATTTTATTTATTTTTTCAAGCAGGCTGGTTATGCCTAAGTATACCGGGGAATCCTCCCCGCTCGAGGGGAATTTTACTTCGGAATATTATGAGGAAGAGTCATTGCATGATGTGATCTTCCTTGGGGACTGCGAGGTATATGAAAATTTTGATCCCATTTACCTGTGGGAAAATTTCGGCATTACCAGTTATATAAGGGGAAATGCCCAGCAGCAGCTTTGGCATTCGTATTACATTTTGGAAGATACTTTAAGAAAAGAGACTCCTAAAGCAGTGGTTTTCAATGTGCAGGAATTAATGTATGACAAGCCCCAAAAGGAAGAGTATAACAGGATGACCTTTGATGGGATGGAGTGGTCTTTGTCAAAAGTAAAAGGGATAATGGCTTCCAAATTTTCCAATGAGGAATTGATTGAATATGTTTTCCCCATACTAAGGTACCACTCGAGGATATTGGAGCTTGATAAGGATGACTTTGAATATTTTTTCAAAAAAAGGCATATCACGCATAATGGCTATTACATGAGGGTCGATGTGCTTCCCGCAAGCAAATCCCAGGAAACCGATATCGACTGGCTTTATGAAAGCTACGGATATGG
>CAJOPH010000095.1 GCA_905236805.1 uncultured Eubacterium sp.
CCACTCAAATACCGATGGATCAAAGTCTTTTACCACATCGAAAAGCGGGGTCTCATACAAGATGACATGGGAAATCCTTGAGGGGATCTTTTGCAGCACTTCCAGGGCTACAAGCCCCCCTGCGCTATGCCCCACCAAAACCACGTCCTGAAGCCCCAGGGCGTCAATCAGGGCTATTGCGTCATCCCTCTGGGCATCCATGGAAAAATCCGCGCCTTTTTTTGCATGACTCCTGGAATTGCCCCGCCTGTCGTATCCGATGCAGTCAAAGTGTTTGTCCAAAACCGGGATGCACGCCTTAAAATAATCCGCATCCGATACGGCCCCATGAATAAGGAGTATGACAGGCCCCTTGCCGGACCTTTCGTAATATAAGTCCACATCAGGAAGATCAAGGTACATTTTCGTTGCTCCTATATCTGATATATTTCATTACAGCAAAAACTCTTTAAACACGTAGTTAGAAACATCTAACCCTTCATCGGTAAGCCTTATCCTGCGGTCATAGTGGGCGATGAGGTTCATGTTTTTAAGCCTCTGTAATACATCCCCATATATGGCACGTATGTCCTTCCCGAAACGCTCAAAAAAATCATCCTCTGACACTCCGCCTGTCATCCTTAGCCCCAGAAACATAAACTCTTCCATAAGATCCTTATGGGAAAGTGAAATATCCTCATCGTGGGGAATGTCATAAATACTTTCTGCGGCATTTACAGCTTTTATGTATTCCTTAAGGGAAGAGATGTTTTTTAATCTCCTAACCCCCGTAAAGGATGATGCGCCAAGCCCTGCTCCAAGGTATTTTTCCCCCGTCCAATAGCCCGTATTGTGTCTTGACCCGAAGCCTTTTTTGGCGTAATTTGATATCTCATACCTTTCATACCCGTAAGCTTCCAAAAGCTCACCCGTCAGGTAATACATCTTCCTTTCCACATCCTCCGGCGGAAGGTATTTTGGGGTATCCCCCCTATTTCTTTTTTCGTCATCCTCATGGTACTTTTCGTAAAATAAAGTCCCTTCCTCAATGATAAGACCATAGGAGCTGATATGCCTTGGGTTAAGGTTCACGACCTTTTTTAAGGTATCTTCATATGTAAAAATATCCTGCCCCGGGATGGCGCTCATGACATCGACATTTATGTTGAAAAAGCCGGCCCTTTTTACGTCATCATATGACCTTAGGAAATCTTCGTATGTATGAATCCTTCCAAGCTTTTTAAGGAGAAGATTGTCTGTGCTCTGAAGCCCCAGTGAAATCCTGTTTACGCCCGATCTTTTGTATGTCTTAAGGGAATCTTTGTCACAGGTTCCGGGATTTATTTCCAGGGTGATCTCGGCATCTTCTGCCACATCAAACAAAGCACGCAAAGCATCGAGGATATCTTCGATGTAAGAGGCATCTATTGCAGACGGCGTCCCTCCGCCTATATATATGGTGGAGACATCTTTATTTTCCATCTCTTTTACCCAGAGGAAAAGCTCCCTCTGGAGGGCCCTTACATAGTCATGTATCTCATCCGGATCCCGGCAGGGAAACGACAAAAAATCGCAGTAATTGCATTTTTTTACACAAAACGGCACATGTACATATATTTCCATTTTGTTCCTTACAGTCTTTCGTAGAGGTCTGCCATATCCCTTATTTTCCCGGAGAGCTTCTCCGTCATGTCCTGACTGTTTACCCTCCAGCGCCAGTTTAGCCCTCCCATGGTGGAAGGTGTATTAAACCTCGCCTCATTGTCCAGTTCCAAAAAATCCTGCAGGGGAATTATCACCGTATTTGCCTTGCTCTGGAAAAGGAGCCTTATGAAATCCCAGTTCGTATGTCTCTCATCGGAAATCCCCGTATACCTGGAGGCATATTCCCTGACATCCTCCTGTGCATTCTCATACCACCCAAGGAGGGTCTCATTGTCATGGGTCCCTGTATAGGCCACGGTATTTTCAGGATACCTGTGGGGAAGGTAGTCGCTCTTATCCCCCGGATAAAAGGCAAATTCCAGGACCTTCATCCCGGGATACCCTGAGTCGCTAAGGAGCTTTCTTACCCCATCCGTGAGAAATCCCAAGTCCTCCGCTATGATCTCCCTGTCCCCCAGCCTCTGCTTCATGACATTAAAGAAATCTATCCCGGGACCTGTGACCCATCTCCCCAGACGGGCCGTTTTCTCATTCCCGGGCACCGCGTAAAAGGCTTCAAATCCCCTGAAATGGTCGATCCTTACTACATCATACCACTCGAAGGCCTTCCCCAGGCGCTTTACCCACCAGTCATACCCCGTATTCCTATGATATTCCCAGTCATAAAGGGGGTTCCCCCAGAGCTGTCCGTCAGCAGTGAAGGCATCGGGCGGGCACCCTGCCACCTCCGTGGGATTCCCTTCACCGTCCAGCCAGAAAAGCTCGGGGTGGGACCATGTGTCCGCGCTGTCATAGGCCACATATATGGGAAGATCCCCTATTATCTTTATCCCTTTTTCATTCGCATACCGCTTTAGATCCATATAGTGCACATGGAACATGTATTGGAGGAATTCATAAAAACGAATATCATTCGTAAGTCTGAAGGTGATATCATTCAAAGGTTCCTCCCACCTTTTACGCACTCCCTCGTCCCACTCGCAAAAAGCCTTTCCGTTATAGAAATCTTTTATTGCCATGAAGCGGGAATAATCCGAAAGCCATTCCTGGTTTTCCTCCCGGAATTTCTCGAATCCGGCCCTTTGTTCATCATATGACCAGTCGCACCAATGCCCCTTCACATGCTCGGCATAGGGCGAATTCTCATAGGCCTTCTTCAAAAGGGGGTATCTTTTCTCATAGATGTCCCCATAGTCCACATAGGATATCTCCCCTCCCATGTGATGATAGGGAAGGTCCTCATTCCTGATAAACCCATTCTCAACGAGTCTGCCCAGGTCTATGAAGTAGGGGTTTCCCGCAAAGGTGGAACATGACTGGTAGGGGGAGTCCCCGTAGCCTGTCTGCCCCAGGGGAAGGATCTGCCAATAGGAAGCCCCCATCATTGATAAATAATCCACAAAATCATATGCTTCCTTGGAGAAGCACCCTATCCCATTGTCGGACGGCAGTGCGCTCACGGGAAGCAATATGCCAAATTTTCTGTCCATTTTCTTCACCTGATTCAAGTACGCCCCGGTGTACCTGCCCCGGAGGCTTTATTGATGTACAACAACTGATTATTATACCACATCCAAACGGAAATGAACAGAGATTTTTTTATGGCGTCAAAAAAAGCCCATGGCAGGGACAAAGAATATCCCGGCTATGGGCTTTTTTATAGTAAACGAATTTAATAAATGCGTTTACTATGCGAAGAACTTTTCCTCTGTAAGAAACTCCATACCGCACATCTCGAAGATGACCCTTACCATGGACCGGTAATATTTTTCCGCCTTTATCTGAATATCGTACGGGAAGCCCGCGAAATACGATGTGAGAAGCTCTATCATCTCACCGGTGTCGCCTTCCCTTGCGCTCTTTCTAAGTTTCCGTCCGAAGGTTACGGGGTCTTTTCCCATGTATGCGGATACCAGGTTCTCCTTGAATGACCACTCCACCTCATAATCCTCTGCAACCTGGCAAAGCATATTC
>CAJOPH010000096.1 GCA_905236805.1 uncultured Eubacterium sp.
CCCTCGGCCGCGTTTTCGCCGTCCTTAAGGGTACGTGATATGACGGCGGGACTTTGGTCCTGCGCGCCCGCATCCACCGTGTAACGAAATATCTTTATATGGGAGTCCGTAAGGGCTTTTGCGGCCTCATCCCCCAGCCCACATGGAAAGTCCTTGGAGATATCGCCATAGCCCATTTCACTTATCCGCATGCTGCATGGAATGGAAACATCAGAGGCCCTTTCTCCCTCAGGGCTGTTATATAAAGCTTCTATCTTTCCATCATTTATTTCTGAATGATTTACGCCCAGCCACCAAAACGTTGGGGCCGGCAGAGTGTTTATTTTCATTTATTATTTCATCTCCAATTTGATGAGGTTATTCATCTCCACCGCGTATTCCAAGGGAAGCTCCTTGGAGATCGGCTCCGCGAAGCCGGAGACTATCATGGTCCTGGCCTCATCCTCCGTAGCCCCCCTGCTCATCAGGTAAAAGAGCGTATCGTCCGATATCCTGCCTATCTTTGCCTCATGACCCACATCGGCCTCTGATGTCCTTATGTCCATGGCGGGAATGGTGTCAGACCTGGATATATCGTCCAGCATCAAAGAATCGCAGGAGACGAAGGCCTTTGCGCCCTTTGCCTTTTCAGAAATCACCACGCTGCTCCTGTAGGTGGATATTCCTCCGTCCTTTGAAAGGGACTTGGTGGAAATATTCGAACTGGTGTTTTTTCCCTGATGGAGGACCTTTGCGCCCGTGTCGAGGTTTTGTCCCTGTCCCGCAAAGGTGATCCCGGTAAACTCCATCTGGGAGCTGTCACCTTTCAGTATCGTCATGGGATAAAGGTATGATATGTGGGATCCGAAAGACCCCGATATCCATTCCATGCGCCCGCCTTCCTCCACTATGGCACGCTTGGTATTTAGGTTGTACATGTTCTTGGACCAGTTTTCTATGGTCGAATACCTCATCTTCGCGTTTTTTCCCACGAAGAGCTCGACGGCCCCCGCATGGAGGTTTGCCACGTTGTACTTAGGCGCGGAACACCCTTCTATGAAATGAAGTTCCGCACCCTCGTCTACTATGATGAGGGTATGCTCGAACTGCCCGGCTCCCGGTGCGTTCAGCCTGAAATACGACTGCAGCGGTATCTCCACCTTTACCCCGGGGGGCACATATACGAAAGATCCTCCGGACCACACCGCCCCGTGAAGGGCCGCAAACTTGTGGTCCGTGGGGGGAATCAGCTTCATGAAGTGGTCTTTTATCATGTCCGCCTTGTCGCTCCTTAGGGCGGATTCAAGGTCCGTGTAGATAACCCCCTGCTCCAGGACTTCTTTTTTTACGTTGTGATAGACCAGCTCCGAGTCATACTGGGCTCCCACCCCGGCCAAAGAATCCCTCTCCGCCTGGGGTATCCCCAGCTTTTCGAAGGTGTCCTTTATCTCGGTGGGGACATCGTCCCAGGACGCCTTCATGTCTGACTTTGAGCGAACGTACGCGGCTATGTGGTCCATGTCCAGTCCCGAAATGTCCGGCCCCCAGTCGGGGATCTCTTTTTTCCTGTATATTTCAAGGCTCTTTAGCCTAAAATCCCTCATCCACCCGGGATCGTTCTTTTCCCCGGATATCTTAAGGACAGTCTCTTCATCCAGTCCCTCGTCTATCCTGTAAAAATCCTCCGGTCTCTCGGCATCCTTCCAGTCGTAAAGACCGGATGCCGCATCCCCAAAGGCAGGCTTTTGGTTTTTTTCATTCATGGCTTTTCCTCTTTAGAAGCACCATCCTTGCCGTCTTTAAGATATTTCTCAAATCCTGATCTGTTTATCTCGTCTATCATGGACGAATCTCCCTCGTCCACTATGGTCCCATCCACCATCACGTGCACCTTGTCCACGGACAGACCTTCCAATATCCTGGTGCTGTGGGTAATGATGATAAAGCCCGCGTCGGAGCCGGCATGGTACCCTGCTATCCCTTCCGATACGGTGCGGACCGCATCGACATCCAGTCCCGAATCGGTCTCATCGAGAATGCACAGCTTTGGTTTCAGCATCATCATCTGCAGTATCTCGGCCTTTTTCTTTTCACCGCCCGAAAATCCCACGTTAAGGTCCCTGTCTGCGTATGAGGGATCCATGGAAAGTCCTTCCATGGCTTTCTTCAGGTCCTTGCGGAACTCGAACATCTTAAGACCATCCCCCCTCTTGGACTTTACGTTGCGAAGGAAGGTCCCCAATGACACGCCCGGTACCTCCACGGGGCTCTGGAAGGAAAGGTAGAGCCCTTCCAGGGACCTCTTGTCGGGAGACTCTTTGGTAATGTCCTTTCCGTCAAGGATGATCTTCCCCCCGGTAACATCATATCCGGGCTTTCCCATGAGGGAGTACCCCAGGGTGGATTTCCCGGCTCCGTTGGGTCCCATGAGCACGTGGATCTCGCCCGGATCTACCGTGAGGTTTATGTTCCTGAGTATCGATACCTCTCCCACGGATACCGAAAGATCTGATACTTCTAATCTTGCTGCCATTTTATTTTACTCCTAATTTAGCCATTGCGTTCTTTTTGAGGTCATCCGGAAGAAGCATCGCGAAATCCTCATTCCTGATCTTCCCATTATCCAGGTGCACATTGGTTCCTTCCACATCGTTGAATATATTTTCTATCCTGTAGGCGGTCTTTATCCCCGTGGTCTGCTCATCCACCAGTATCTGCGATATCCTGTCGATAAAGATTTCTGCCATCTCCAGGCAGATGTGGTACATTATGTCTTCCTGGATAACCTTCGCGTCCGTGTGTTCCTTATTCAATCCCTTAGGGACGGGACGAAGGAGGGCCGCATGTTCTACCGCCGCCCACTGCTCCTTGGTGAAAAAATCGGCCACCTCACAGATGGGAAGCTTTTGGCCGTTTGTCAAGGTAAAAAAAGATATTTCCTTTCCCTTTATGTCCATTGAGACATTTTCTACGTGCGACACACCCTTCGAATATCTTAAAATCATATGAGCTCTCCTCTCCAAATAGTAAGGAACTCTACAGTTCCTAACACCATTATACCATAAATTGTATACAAAATAAAATAAATTTGTTGATTTTTTTCTAATTAAGTGTTATAATTGTATTAAATTGATGTTCCATCGCTTCACGCGCCGGCGTGGCGGAATTGGCAGACGCCCGGGACTTAAAATCCCGTGGGTAGTAATACCCGTACCGGTTCGACCCCGGTCGCCGGCA
>CAJOPH010000097.1 GCA_905236805.1 uncultured Eubacterium sp.
TACGGGGGAGCTTTTGGATGGGGCTTTGCGCATGGGCGTAAATATTGCAGGGGTGACCCTCCACGTGGGGCTTGGCACTTTCCGCCCGGTAAAGGAAGACAATGTCGAAGACCACCTGATGCATTCGGAGCATTTTTCAATATCAGAGGAGGCTGCGGATGTGATAAACCATACGAGGGATAATGGGGGACGCGTCATCTGCGTGGGAACCACGTCCGTGCGTACGTTGGAGTCTGCGGCCTCTTGCGATGGAAAAATATCCCCCATGGAAGGCGACACCCAAATATTCATCTACCCGGGATATGAGTTTAAGGCGGTAGATGGGATCATCACGAACTTTCACCTTCCAAAATCCACCCTCATCATGCTGGTATCTGCCTTTGCGGGCAGGGAAAATGTCCTAAGGGCCTATGAAGAAGCGGTGAGGGAAAGGTACAGGTTTTTTTCCTTTGGGGATGCGTGCGTGATCTTGTGACATGGCATTTGCCATGAACGTACGATGAATGAATTATGGTAATGAGGATAGCTATGGAAGATCAGGTAAAAAAATCCGGCAGGCTAAGTAAATACCTCTCCATGATGGGAGTGTGGGCACTGGGCTTTGGCTGTGCCGTGGGCTGGGGGTCCTTTGTCATGCCGGGCACCACCTTCCTTCCCATAGCGGGGCCTTTGGGGACCTTGCTTGGCATAGGGATAGGGGCTTTAGTCATGTTCATCATCGGCATGAATTACTACTACCTGATGAATATTTATCCCGATGCGGGGGGGACACTTTCCTACTCCACCGGGGTGTTTGGATATGACCACGGGTTCTTTAGCTCGTGGTTTCTGGCCCTTGTTTACCTGGCCATTATCTGGGCCAATGCGTCTGCCATCCCCCTCATAGGAAGGTACATTCTGGGGGACATGTTTCAGTTTGGTTTTCATTACCGGCTGTTGGGCTACGATGTGTACCTGGGAGAGGTTCTTTTATCCATGCTGGCGATTCTCCTTACGGGACTTATCTGCATGAGGTCAAAGACCGTGGCAGGGATTATTCAGGTGCTACTTGCAGTGGTTCTTCTCGCAGGAATCGTGATAAGCTTTTTTGCGGTCTTTAGTGTCCACGAAGGGGGATTTTCCTCCATGGTGCCTCATTTTTCTCCGGATGGGGATGGTTTTGTCTTACAGGTGCTTCACATAGTGTTACTTGCCCCATGGGCTTTTGCCGGCTTTGAGTCTGTTTCGCATTCTGCGGAGGAGATGAAGTTTCCCGTCAAAAAGACCATCTTTTTGATAGCGGCATCCCTTATCGCGGCTGCCCTTTCCTACATCATGCTGTCACAGATAGCATCAGCCATCCTTCCATCGGAATATTCATCCTGGCCGGAATATTTGGAAGCCATACCGGGCCTTGAGGGAATAAAAGGCCTTCCCACATTCTTTGCGATAAAGAGCGCACTGGGGAAGGCGGGGGTTTTGCTTTTGATGGTGACGGCCCTTTGCGGGATACTTACGGGCCTCATAGGAAACTATATCGCGGCGGGAAGGCTCCTTTATTCCATGGCGGGGAAGGGGATTCTTCCCAAGTGGTTTGGAAGGTTAAATTCATACTCCAACCCCGAAAACGCCATTTTATTTGTCATGCTGGTGTCAGTCCTTGTTCCATTTTCGGGGCGCACCGCCATAGGATGGATAGTGGACGTTAATACCATAGGGGCTGCCATTGCGTATTTTTATACTTCCATTGCCGCATTTAAGAAATCATGGGAAAATGATAACAGGAAAATAAAGATCACATCAATACTGGGAATAGCTTTTTCCGTCATTTTTTTCATATATTTCATGTTTTCGACCAGCGGAGGGATGGCGGCGGAGTCATATTTAATTCTTGCGGCATGGAGCATATTGGGATTCATCTTTTTCAGGGTGGTATTCAACAAAGATACGAAACGCATGTTCGGAAAATCCACCATAGTGTGGATAGGGATGCTTTTTTTGATATTTTTTACCACATTCATGTGGATAAGGCAGCAGTCAGTTGCGGTGACGCAAAGAGTCGTTGACAATGTAAGCAGCTATTACGAAGATAAAAATAAGCAAAGCAATCCTGATGAGATAAAAGAGACCGAAAGATACCTGGAAGCCCAGATGGAATGGGCCAACAATTCTTCCGTAAATAGCAGCATCATCCAAATGATACTCCTTGTAATATCACTGGTGATAATGTTTTCCATCTATAACACGATGTCCAAAAGGGAAAAGGAGATGGAGGGCAGAAAGCTCGAGGCTGAGCTCGAAAGGGAGAGGGCAGAGGAGTCCAGCAAGGCCAAGAGCACCTTTCTTTCAAACATGAGCCATGATATAAGGACCCCGATGAACGCCATCATAGGATATACGAACCTAGCCCTGAAGGATGATGCGTCCCGGGAGGAAAGGACGGATTACCTAAAAAAAATAAGCGCATCCTCCCAGCACCTTCTTGCCCTTATAAATGACGTCCTGGAGATGAGCAGGATAGAGTCGGGGAAGATGGAGTTAGAGCCTGTCCCGATCGATCTGGTAGAGACCTTAGACGAGGTCAGGGACATGTTTACCACACAGATGCAGTCCAAGGAAATTGATTTTTTTGTGGACTCATCCCAGGTATATAACGGAAAGGTCCTTTGCGACAAAAACAGGCTAAACAGGGTTCTTCTCAACCTCCTTAGCAATGCTTACAAGTTTACCCCCGAGGGGGGAACCGTATCCGTGTCCATGTGGCAGATAGAAGACGATGACAGTGATTATGGGAATTTCGAGCTAAGGGTCAGGGACTCCGGCATAGGAATGACCCCTGAATTTGCGGCCAGGGTTTTTGATGCCTTTGAGAGGGAGAGGACATCCACGGTCAGCGGCATCCAGGGAACGGGTCTGGGGATGGCCATCACCAAGAGCATAGTGGACATGATGGGTGGGACCATAGAGGTGGAGACTGCCCCCGAGGAAGGAACCGAGTTTATAATAAGACTAAGATTAAAGCTCTGCGAACTGCCATCCGATGAAGATAAAGAAGATACGGCGGATAATATCGAAGAAAAGGATATTGATTTTTCGAAGATGCGCATTCTCCTCGTCGATGATGTGGAAATAAACAGGGAGATAGCCTCCCTTATCCTGGATGAGATGGGATTTTCCATTGATATGGCGCAAAACGGTAAGGAGGCTTTAGACAAGGTAAAGGATTCACCCGCAGGCACGTTCGACGCCATACTCATGGACATACAGATGCCTGTCATGAACGGATATGACGCAACCGGGGCGATAAGGGAGCTTGAAGATGAAGGAAAAAGCTCCATTCCCATAATAGCCATGACGGCCAATGCCTTTGCCGAGGATGTTCAGGCAGCGCATGATGCGGGGATGGACGGTCACATAGCAAAGCCCATAGATGTAGCAAAGATGGTACAGACGCTCAAGGAGGTACTCTGAGATGAATAATATCTGGCATGATATCGATGCAAAAAGGATTACGCCGCCTGATTTTGTTTCCGTGATAGAGATCAGCAAAGGCAGCAAGATGAAATATGAGCTGGACAAGGAGACGGGGTTACTTAGGCTTGACAGGGTGCTTTTCACGGCCACCCATTATCCCGCCAGTTACGGATTTATCCCAAAGACCTTAGGGGACGACGGGGATCCCTTGGATGTTTTGGTACTCTGCAGCGAGGTCATCCGTCCCATGACACTGGTCCGCACATACCCCATAGGCGTGATGAAGATGCTTGACCAGGGAGCGGGGGATGAAAAGATCATAGCGATTCCGTTTGGGGATCCCACGTTCATAGCCTATAAGGACATCACATCCCTTCCCAGGCACATATTCGACGAAATCCACCATTTCTTCTCCGT
This sequence comes from uncultured Eubacterium sp., assembly GCA_905236805.1. Taxonomy (GTDB): domain Bacteria; phylum Bacillota; class Clostridia; order Lachnospirales; family Lachnospiraceae; genus RUG14243. The sequence continues at coordinate 3,871 of CAJOPH010000097.1, forward strand.
GTACAAGGAGCTGGAGGGCAAGGAAACGGAGGTGGACGAGATATCGGGAGCCCTGGAGTCCGTCAAGGTAATAGAAAAGAGCATAGAAAATTACCAAAAAAGATTCGGAAGCTGAGCGTATAATGTTTTGTATTAATGAATCCTCTTTTCGCAGTATGTAACGCAATCGTTTTCCAAGATTTTTGTAGACCCCTTGGGGATAAAGACTTTATCGTCCCTTTTGACGGAGACTATGACCATGTCCCCGGGGAGGGACAGCTCCATCAGGGTCTTATTCTTCCACGGATGTGAATGGCCTATATGCTCATCCAAAAGCAATATTCCAAAGTCGTCCTTGTATTCTATGACCCCCACCACCACGGAATCTCCTTCCAGGATGGGGGTTTTTCCCCTGGGAATGACCAAAGCCTCGTTTCGGATGATGGCCACTATCGTCATCTCCGGGGGAAAGGAGATGTCCTTTATCAGGTCTCCCATCCAGGGGTGGGTCTTTGTGATGTTCAACATGATGAATTTCATCGGGTGTGAGTCGGGGGCGTTGGACATCTTTTTTATCTTCGTGTACTGTTCCACGAATCCGGCGGAAATGATACCTGTGGGTATGGCCACCAGCATCACTCCGAAGAATGATATTATTATGGCAAGAATCTGCCCGAGGGTGCTTATGGGGTAGATGTCCCCGTATCCCACGGTAAATATCGCAGAGACAGACCACCACAGCCCCGAGAGGGCGTTTTTGAACACATCCGGCTGTATGGGGTTTTCTACAGAGTACATTAGGAGAGATGACGCCAGCATGACGGCGGATATCAGGGTCACGGATGAAAATATCTGGGATTTTTTATCATTCAGCACATCCAGGACCACATTGAACGCATCATACTGGGCGTTTATCCTAAAGAGCTTAAAGACCCGTATCACCCGAAGGAGCCTGAAGGCTGCCATGCCGGCCGGCATGGACACCAGAAAATAGGGCAGGATGCTCAAAAGATCCACCAGCCCGTAGAATGAAAAAACAAAAGAAACCAAAGCGACCCTTGGGCGCTTTTGCGGATAGAGGCATGAAGATGTCCATAGCCTTAATGCGTATTCTATGGTAAATATACCTACGGTGACCATTTCAACCCGGTCCACCACGGGCTTTAAGCTCACGGGATAGTCAAAGGTATCAAAAACCAGGATGAAGAGATTCAAGAATATGGTAAAGGTAATAAAAAAATCAAAGAGTCTTGATATCTTGTCATTCTGGTTTCCTATTTCTATTATTTCAAAGACCCTCATTTTCAGGGACTTTTTCTTTAGGGATTTTTTCTCATTCATTTAATCCACCTCTCTTCATATGATAACATATATCTGCTTTTTTTTCAAGATTGTTACTATTCACAGCCATCAATATGCCATGTGTGTGCAAAAAAGGTTGCAATAGTGATGGTTTTATGAGATAATAAAGAAGATTGTGGTAATTATCCTTAAATGAAAGGATTCTTTAGGAACTGTGCATTTTATTGTTCTATAGTTCCTTACCATTCTTGCTGATGCCGGGACCTAAAGGAACAAAGATCCGTGGTTTGATAAGGTATAAGGAGTATTTTTATGAATGAAACATCTGGTAAAAAAAGGGGTCTTGGCATCAAGTGGAAAATGATCTTAAGTATCGTGCCTTTCGTGATAGTGGCTCTTGTCATAGTGACACTGGTGTTGACCACGAAATCCAAAGGAGTGATCATCGACCAGACATCATCGCACATATCATCACAGATAGACGCCAATGTAAACAGGATCGACGGGATGCTGAAGGAGGTAAGGACATCGGCCATAGATCTTTCGGTCATGGTTTCAAAGACCTACGAGGATACGGACATGGAAACCTATGCGAAGATTTTCGGGGACCTGGTCCAATCCTCCGAAATGATCTCGGGCGCCGGGATATGGTTTGAGCCGGGGGTCTATACCGGTGATAAAAAATATTATAAAGAAGAGTACGTGGGACCTTACTGGTACGAGGATGGGGATGACATAGTAGAAGACTGGGAGTATTCCAATTCGGAATATGACTATTTTTCACAGGAATACTATACGAACGCAAAGGCAATGGCTTCCCTGGCGGGAGTCATTACGGATCCCTATTACGATCCCGCGTCGGGGACCATAATGGCATCGTGTTCGGCTCCTGTTTTTGATGAAGACGGCAGCTACGTGGGATGCATCACCTGTGACATTTACCTTGATACCGTAAGCGAAATAGTAGGAAACATAAGCATAGGTGACACGGGCGTTGCGATGCTTACCATGGCCGATGGTACATATATCCATACGGAGGATATGCAGAAGGTGGAAAATGCCGAAAATCTATCCGGTGATTATCCAGAAGTCGCGTCGGTCCTTCTTTCCGAAGAGAGCGGACAAATGGAAGAGACCATGGACGGGACAAGGAAGGATATTTATTTTGCGACCGTGCCGGAGCAGGGCTGGAGGCTTTTGGTCACACTGGATGCGGCGGAGGTATCGAGGCAGGTTGGCGAGATGATGAAGGTGGCCGTTCCCATATGTATCATAGCGGTTTTGGCCTGCTCCATTTTGATCTTCTTTATTGCCGGCAGCATTGAAAAATCCATTGTGGGCATGGAGAGATTTGCTTTGGAGCTATCCAAGGGGAATTTTGACATAGATGAGGTAGATGCCTCAAGGAGGGATGAGATAGGCTCGATGGGCGATTCCCTAAACCGCATGTTTGGCAACAACAAGGAAGTGATAAGGAGCATCTCCGAAAGCTCCGATGTGGTTAATTCCGCCAGCAATGAGCTAAATACCGTGGCAGGTGACCTTTCCGACCGTTTCATGAACATAAGGCAGAATATGTCCAGGGTCAATGACGCTATGACATCTGCCGGGGCTTCCACGGAGGAGGTATCCGCATCCACCAATGAGGTAAATGTCCGGGTGGAGAACCTAGCGGAAAAGACCGCAGATACGGCCAAGGAAGTAGAGGAAATAAAAAAGAGGGCGATGGGCATAGAAGAGGGCAGCCGCAAGGCGTGCGCAAAGGCCCTTTCCATAACAAAGGAAAAGGGAGAGCAGCTTGAAAAGGCCGCGGAAAAGGCCGAGGTGGTAAATGAGATAAGCTCTCTGGCAGGTTCCATAGCGGCGATAGCCTCCGAGATAAACCTTCTTTCATTAAATGCGACGATAGAAGCGGCAAGGGCAGGTGAACACGGAAGGGGCTTTGCCGTGGTGGCAGCTCAGATAAACTCCCTGGTGGGTGAGACGGAAAGTGCGGTAGAGGGCATCCAGGAGACCATCACTGCCATACAGGAGGCCTTTGCGGAACTAAATGAGAGCGCCAAGGGTCTTTTGGATTTCGTTACGGAAGTGGTGGCTCCCGATTATGAGAAGTTTGAAGAAGTGGGAAAGCAGTACGGGGGCGATGCATCCTCCTTCGGTGAACTTACGGATCAGATTTCACAGATGGTCGATTACATAAAGGATTCCATGAACCAGGTAAACCAGGCCGTGCTTAGCATAGCAGAATCCTCGCAAGATACCGCGGCATCGAGTTCCGATGTCGCGGACACCGTAAATGAAGTATCAGGCATGGTAGAAAAGGTAACCGAAATGGCCAGGGATCAGGAAGAGACCGCGGAAAAGCTTTCAGATATAGTAAGCAAGTTTAATCTGGGGTAAGGAACTGTATATAGGGACACGTAATGGGGTTAGACCCCATTACGCAGTTATTAAAGGTGCAAAGATACCGTTCACAGTGCCAAAACTTTTGTGAAATCTTCCATGATAGATGATATCTTTATCATCTGCGGACAGACTTCCTCGCAGGAATGACAGTGGATGCAGGCGGAAGGACGTTTTTCTTCGGGGAAGCCTCCTATGGTCATGGGGGCGATAAAGGCCATACCACCTGCGGACGCCGTGAACATATGTTCATTATATAGACCTAAAAGCCTTGGTATGTCAAGGGACTGTGGACAGTGCGTGGTGCAGTACCTGCAGGCTGTGCAGGGAACTTGGCGGGTGTCGGTAAGGGCAGCTGATATATCCTCCAGGATGCGCATTTCCTCATCATTGAGGGGGTCATCTGTCTCAAAGGTCTTTATGTTTTGCGTGATCTGTTCCTCGTCGGATGAGCCTGACAAAATGACGGTGGTATTAGGTATGGTCTGAAGGAACCTGAAGGCCCAGCCGGGAACTGTTTCGTTTGGACGAGATGCCTTTAGCGGAGCGGACAGTTCATCGGGAAGGTTTGCCAGCCTCCCCCCACGCAGGGGTTCCATCACCCAGAGGGGGATGTTATTCTTTTCGAGGTATTCGCACTTTTCCTTAGCGTCCTGGAAGGTCCAGTCGAGGTAATTTACCTGCAGCTGGCAAAATTCCATATCTTCCCCGTATGCGTCCATAAAGCGCTTTAATACGTCCATGTTCCCGTGGCACGAAAAACCCAGGTGCCGTATCTTTCCCTCATCTCTCATCTGTGTGAGGTATTTTACTATCCCGTATTTTGGATTCAGGTATTCGTTGATGTTCAGTTCGCATACATTGTGCACAAGGTAAAAGTCAAAGTAGTCCTTTTTCGTCTTTTCCTGCTGCTTTGCGAATATCTCCCGTACCTTTGGCATGTTTGAAAGGTCATAGCCGGGAAATTTCGTGGCCAGGTAATAGCTATCCCTAGGGTGTTTTGAAAGGCACCTGCCCATCACTATCTCGGACTGTCCCTCGTGATAGCCCCATGCGGTATCAAAATAGTTCACACCTTTTTCGATGGCATAATCCACCATACGCTGCACCTGGGGCTCATCGATATCGGAGTCGTTTCCACCCACGGTGGGCAGGCGCATCGCCCCAAAGCCCAGCATGGAGATTTGTTTTCCTTTGAAGTTTCTGTAAATCATGGTAAATCCCTCCCAGTTTGTTGAAATACCTTCCGGCAAAGTATCATTATACCATATATGAATCCTGACTTTCAATAAGGAAATGTATAAAAATCCAATCTTAAAAAGCTGCATGTGCGTCTGTCAAGCGTGAATTTTATATGGAATCAGCGTGGTTTCGTGGTATAATATTAACGAAAAGATGAGTATAAAAAACAAGAGGTATGAAAATGGGAATATATCTTAATCCGGGGAATGAGAATTTTAAGGAGATATTAAAAGCAGATATTTACGTCGATAAGACCATGATGATATCTGTTACAAATAAGTATATTGACAAAGGAAATAAATTTATTTGTATATCCAGGCCCCGCCGCTTCGGGAAGACCATAGCCGGAAACATGCTTTCGGCTTACTACTCAAAGGGGTGTGATTCGAAGGAGATTTTTGATAAATTAAAGATATCCTCTCAAAATGAATATGAAGAAAAGCTTAATAAA
>CAJOPH010000098.1 GCA_905236805.1 uncultured Eubacterium sp.
AAAAAACAAAAGGTATGAGGAAGGTATCCTTGACGACGGGTATATCGGAGCCGTATCCTACGGTGTGTGCTTTTGTAAAAAGAGCTGCATGGTGGGGTGATAATTAATGGGGTCTGCCCCATGAACTGCAATGGAGCCGGGGGACATGGTACCGTGTACCGTTAAGGAGTGGTATACGTATGTTGGGAGTATGCCTTTTTTTCATGTTTTGTCGCAATAAATGCTGTCATTTTTGGCATAGTGGAAGGAGTAACAGGCAGTAAAGCTCCGGGGATAGATCCCGATTTCAGGTGGGCCATAATATGGTGGCGTGGGCTCTTCTTTGGGGATCTTCACTATTTACAGATATCCTGAAAAAAGACTTAAAGGCCATAGTACCCTTCCTGCAGGTTACGGAAGGGATATTTACCGCATGGATACCGGGGGTTTTGATGCTTTTGGGAATCTGGTAGGAATAAGGAATTTATCATTGAAGGTTTGGCAATTTTGTGGTATGATAGTCGGATGGTTGATAGGAAACGGTGGCAAAATAAAGACGATTCTATGAAAGTTCATGGGGGTAAAAATGAAAAAAATCATCACATTTGTAATGGCAGTATCTTTGATTTTTTCTTCATTCGGAGAAGATTTGGCTTTGGCTTACGATATTGCCGCAAAAGATGGCAAACAGACTGATGCGAATTCCGGGGAGGGGGCACTTACAGAAGAACCCCTTAATGAGGAGCCGGCAGAAGAAGATCCTTCGCAAGATGACCTTGTATCGCAAGAGCCCTCGCAGGATGAGCCGGCAGTGCTTTTGGATGGACTTGTCGAAGAAGACGGGGATATATATTATTATGTAGATGGGAAGATGGTTAGGAGTGAGCTTGTTAAGACAGGCGGAAATATTTATTATTTCTCAAATGACGGGACGGCTCTTAAAAGATTACTCAAGGATGTGGACGGGGACATATATTATTTTTCGAAAGATGGAACTGCCTTAAAGAATGCTTTCAAGAAGGTAAAAAATAATTATTATTACTTTGGAAAAAAAGGAAAGGCCATTAAGAATCAATTAAAAACGGTTAAGATAAAAGGGGAAAAATACCGTTTTTATTTCGGAAAGAAGGCAAGAGCGCTTAAGAAAAAATGGAAGAGTGTAAATGGAAAGACCTATTATTTCCGTAAGAACGCAAGGGCTGCCACAGGAACCACGTGGGTATCGAAATACTACTGCAGGTTCACAAAGAAGGGGGTATTGAAAAGGCGCTTGGATTCCAAAAAAAAGGCGGTGGCTTTGACCTATGACGATGGACCGTCCTCCAATACGGAAACCATCTTGGATGCGCTGGAAAAAGTGGATGGCTGCGCTACTTTTTTTGTGGTAGGATATCTGGTCAAATCCCATGCGTCATATGTGAAACGTGCTTACAGGATGGGGTGCGAAATAGGAAACCATACCTGGAAGCACCAGAACCTCACGTCTCTTTCATCGGCCGCAATAAATAAGACGATCTCTGATACGAACAACTCAGTAAAGAAGGTAACGGGAAAGGCACCGGTCCTTACCCGTCCTCCCTACGGTTCAAAAAACTCATCGGTGGCGTCGGCCGTAAATATGCCCCTCATCTTATGGTCCATAGATACGCTGGATTGGAAGACGAGGAATACAAACAGCACGGTGTCAGCCATAAAGTCAAAGGTAAAGGACGGAGACATCATACTGATGCATGACCTGTATGCACAGACGGCCGCAGCTTCAAAGATCATCATACCATATCTGGATGCCCAAGGCTATCAGCTGGTTACGGTTACGGAGCTGTCCATAATAAAAAAGAAACCATTGAAAAAGACGAAGTCGTATAGCAGCATAAGATGAGTCATGGAAGATTATGAGAAAGAAAAAAGAGAGGCTGATAGTCACGTTTTCTTCCACCCATGATGCCATGGAAATGGAAGAAAGGGCAAAAACGAAAGGTATCCCCGGGAGGATCATTCCCACTCCCAGGGAGATTTCGGCAGGATGCGGGCTGGCCTTTATGGTGGATATTTCTGACAAAGAAACTGTGGAAACTTTTTTAAAAAAAGAGGGGATGGTTTTTGACGGATTGAAGGAACTTATGTTTTGAAGTCACAAGGGAGGTTAATATGTCTTTATCAATAGGAGGAGTAGGAGCCATAGGCTCAGTGGGAGCGGTAAGGAGTGTAGATAAGGTTGATTCCATAGCCGCAGGTTCTTATGCTTACGGTAAAAAAGATGCGTTAGGAATATACGATGAAGAAGTTCAAAAGACATCCGATGAGGACTCGTACATTCCGGTCACGAATATTATGGGGAGCAGTGAAAATCCCATGCCAAGCAGCATATACGATGCATCAGGTATGCAGGTGGCAGATGCTGCAGGTACCATTCAGACAGCAGATGGCACGGGCACCATGCAGGGAGATGGTGTGGGCGTTGACGCGATGCCCGAGTCTGAGGAAGGCACTTTTGGCGCATCAGGTTCCGGGGGATCCGGGGAATCAGGCAGTAGTGATTCTGAAGAAACGACAAAGATAGTCGTCATAGATGGCGCAACCTACCTGGAAACTACCGTTACCGAAAACGGTGTAACTACCGTCACAAGGACTTTGATAAGGGGAAGCGAAGATGTGGCCTGATGGCATAACTATAGATCGTTGTAACAGGAGCTTAGCTTTATGGATATAAATATAGTCCTGCATGAGCCCGAGATTCCACAGAACACAGGCACCATAGGAAGGACATGCATGGCCGTGGGAGCATCGCTCCATCTTATAGAACCTTTGGGCTTTCAGCTGACCGAAAAAAAGCTAAAGAGGGCAGGAATGGACTACTGGGAAAAGCTGGATGTCACGCGTTATGCAAATTTTAATGATTTTAAGGAAAAGACGGGTGAAAAGAGGATATGGATGGCCACCACCAAGGCCGGCAGGGCATATTCGGACGTATCCTATGAAGAAGGCGACTATATAATGTTCGGAAGGGAAGGGGGAGGAATCCCTGAGAAAATCCTTCACGAGTATGATGAACACTGTATAAGGATTCCCATGAAGGAAGGAACAAGGTCTTTGAACCTTGCCAATTCCGTTGCGATAGTTTTGTATGAGGCACTAAGGCAGATGGGTTTCCCGGGTCTTAGGTAAATATTCCCACGGAGCGGGTCTTGAAAGGAGGAAAAAAGTGGATCATGTATCTTTTAGTCCGAAGGGAGTCTGTTCGAGGAGAATAGATTTTGACATGGAGGATGGGAAGATTTATAATGTCACCTTTGAGGGTGGCTGTAACGGTAACCTAAAGGCAATAGGACTATTGGTGGAGGGAAAGGATGCAAAGGAGATAGCAAATATCCTAAAGGGCAATGACTGCAATATGAGGGGAACCTCGTGTGCGGATCAGCTGGCGGTTGCTATAAATGAAAATATCAGGGATGCCGGATAAATAAGGATCCATAAAGAATTGTTAAAGAATTCCATTTTTCTTGCGTAATGCAGTGTTTTGTGGTAAAATGGTGGGTGATATTTTTGGCGGATGTGATGTTTGATAGAAAAGGGGGCTTTCCCCACTTTGGGAGATTTTTATGAGGGCGTATCTTATACTTGAAGACGGGACCGTTTTTTCCGGAAAGCCAATAGGCGCCAAGAGGGATGTGATAAGCGAGATAGTGTTTAATACTTCCATGACGGGGTATGTGGAGGTTTTGACCGACCCATCCTATGCGGGGCAGGCTGTCATGATGACCTATCCGTTGATAGGAAATTACGGGGTTTCCCGTAAGGATATGGAGTCCCTGCGGCCGCATCCTGATGCATTCATAGTAAGGGAGCTCTCCCGCACCCACAGCAATTTCCGCTCCGAAGGCTCCATACAGGATTTTCTGGAAGAGTACAATATTCCCGGGATATGCGGCATAGATACCAGAGCCCTTACGAAGCTTTTGAGGGAAAAGGGCACAATGAACGGGATGATCACCACGTCAGATATGAAAGGTAAGCCGGAGGGAGCCATTCCTAAGATAAAGCAATACAAGGTGGGTAAGGTGGTGGAAAAGGTTTCCACTATGGAAAAATATACCCTTAAGGGATCGGGAAAGAAGGTAGCTCTTTTGGATCTTGGGGCCAAGAAGAATATAGCAAGGTCATTAAATGAGAGAGGATGTGAGGTGACGGTTTTTCCATATGATACGCCCGCATCGGATATTTTGGAGGCAGCTCCCGATGGCATTATGCTCTCCAATGGTCCCGGAGACCCCAAGGAATGCAGTGGGATAATAAAGGAAATAAGAAAGCTTTATGAATCCGACATTCCGATCTTTGCAATATGCCTCGGACACCAGCTGATGGCCCTTGCAGCGGGAGCAGATACCAAAAAGCTTAAATATGGTCACAGGGGGGGGAATCACCCCGTAAAGGATCTTGAGACCGGAAAGGTATACATCACATCCCAGAATCATGGATATGTGGTAGATGAGGCCTCCTTAGATCCCAAAGTTGCGGTTCCTGCCTTTATCAATGTAAATGACAAGACTAATGAGGGGCTTAGGTATGTAGGGAAAAATATCCTGACCGTGCAGTTCCATCCGGAGGCTAGCCCGGGACCTGTGGATACCGGATATCTGTTCGATGTATTCATGAATATGATGGGAGGAAAGATCAATGCCTAGAATAGAATCCATAAAGAAGGTCATGGTCATAGGCTCCGGACCCATCGTGATAGGACAGGCAGCTGAGTTTGACTATGCGGGAACCCAGGCCTGCCGCTCGCTTAAGGAGGAGGGATGCGAGGTAGTCCTCGTGAATTCAAATCCCGCAACCATCATGACTGACAAGGATATAGCAGATGAGGTCTATATAGAGCCCCTGGATGTCAGGATATTGGAAAAAATAATCGAAAAAGAACGCCCCGATTCCCTCCTTCCCACATTAGGAGGGCAGGCAGGGCTCAATCTTGGGATGGAGCTTTACGAGAAGGGGATATTGGATAAATACAAGGTAGAGCTGATCGGAACGTCCGCCGAAACCATCAGAAAGGCGGAAGACCGCCAGGAGTTTAAGGATACCATGGAAAAAATAGGCGAACCCTGTGCCGCGTCCATGGTCGTAAACAATGTTAAAGATGGATTAAAGTTCGCCTCGGAAATAGGATACCCAATAGTACTTAGGCCTGCCTACACCCTGGGAGGCAGTGGGGGCGGAATAGCAAAAAATGAACAGGAGATGATATCCATCCTTTCCAATGGCCTAAGGCTCTCTAGGGTGGGCGAAGTCCTGGTAGAAAGATGCATAGCCGGATGGAAGGAAGTGGAGTATGAGGTGATGAGGGACCACAACGGGACCTGCATCACCGTCTGCAACATGGAAAACATAGACCCTGTGGGAATACATACCGGTGACTCAATAGTCGTGGCACCCTCACAGACACTGGGGGACAAAGAATACCAGATGTTAAGGACGTCAGCCCTTAATATTATAACAGAACTTAATATCACGGGTGGATGCAATGTACAATACGCGTTAAACCCTGACAGTTTTGAATATTGCGTGATAGAGGTAAACCCCAGGGTGTCCAGGTCGTCGGCACTGGCGTCTAAGGCTACGGGCTACCCGATAGCAAAGGTGACCGCAAAGATAGCCTTGGGGTATGATCTGGATGAGATAATAAATTCCGTAACGGGAAAGACCTATGCTTCCTTTGAACCAATGCTTGACTACTGCGTGGTAAAGCTCCCTCGCCTTCCTTTTGACAAGTTTATTACGGCAAAGAGGCGCCTTACGACCCAGATGAAGGCGACCGGGGAGGTCATGAGCATATGCGTTAATTTCGAGGGCGCCCTCATGAAGGCAATAAGATCCTTGGAGCAGCATACGGATTCCCTTCTGTCGTATGATTTTTCGGCCCTTTCCAAGGATGAGCTGTTAAAGAGCATGGAAGAGACCGATGACAGGAGGATCTTTATCATTGCCGAGGCATTAAGGCGGGGTATAAATCCTGATATAATTAACGATATTACCCAGATCGACCCATGGTTTATCGACAAGATAAAGGTCTTGGTCGAAATGGAGAAGAGATTGGGTAGCGAAGAGCTAACTCCTGATTTAATTAGAGAGGCAAAGCGCCTTGAATTCCCGGATAGCGTAATATCTTCCCTATCAGGAATTGATGTGGACAATATTAAATCCGTCCGCGAAAAAAATAATATTGTCGCATCATTCAAGATGGTGGATACCTGTGCGGGAGAGTTTGAGGCCGCTACCCCGTATTTTTATTCCTGTTTCGGGGGTGAGGATGAGTCGGGCGAGGCTCCTTCCACCGGAAAGAAAAAGAAGGTTTTGGTACTGGGATCTGGTCCCATCAGGATAGGACAGGGTGTGGAATTTGACTATGCCTGTGTGCATGCCACCTGGGCCTTTGCCGGGGAAGGTTATGAGACCATCATCATCAACAATAACCCCGAGACGGTATCTACTGACTTTGATGTGGCCGATAAGCTCTATTTTGAGCCCCTTACCCCGGAGGATGTCGAAAATGTCGTGAATGCAGAGCATCCCGACGGGGCCATCGTGCAGTTTGGGGGGCAGACCGCCATAAAGCTTTCCGAGGCTCTCATCAATATGGGGGTAGAGATACTGGGGACGAAGCAGGAAGACGTGGATGCGGCCGAGGACAGGGAGCTTTTTGACAAGATACTGGAAAAGACCAAAATCCCCAGGGCAAAGGGGGACACGGTCTATACCACGGATGAAGCCCTGAAAGTGGCAAGGGAGCTTGGGTATCCTGTCCTTGTACGCCCCTCCTATGTTTTGGGCGGGCAGGGGATGCAGATAGCGATATCCGATGATGATGTCAGGGAGTTTATGGAGGTCATAAACCGCTACACGCAAGACCACCCCATTCTGGTAGACAAGTATTTGGAAGGAAAAGAGATAGAGGTAGATGCCGTATGCGACGGAAAAGACATTCTGATCCCGGGCATCATGGAACACATAGAAAGGACGGGTGTACATTCCGGCGACTCCATCTCGGTATATCCCGCGCCGTCCATCAATGATACGGTGATCGACACGATAGTGGATTATACCCAAAGACTGGCCCTGGCTCTTAATGTTAAAGGATTAATTAACATCCAGTTCATAGTAAAGGATGACGAGGTCTTCGTGATAGAGGTAAACCCAAGATCCTCAAGGACCGTGCCCTACATATCCAAGGTCACGGGGATTCCCATAGTTTCATTGGCATCAAGGGCGATAATGGGATATGGCATAAGGCAGATGGGGTATGAGCCGGGGCTTGTAAAAAGGGCTGACTATGTGGCCGTAAAGATGCCCGTATTTTCATTTGAAAAATTAAGGGGAGCCGAGATTTCCTTAGGACCTGAGATGAAATCAACAGGAGAGGCCCTGGGGATTTCCGGGGATTTTGATTCGGCGTTGTACAAGGCATTCCTTGGGGCCGGAATAAACCTCCCGCGGCACAAACAGATGATCATCACGGTAAATGACAAAGACAAGGGGGAGGTCATAGGGATAGCAAAGAGGTTTGAAAACTTGGGTTACAAGATTTATGCTACCAGGAGCACCTCGAAGGTGCTGAGGGATAACGGAGTTAACGCTCTTAGGGTAAATAAGATAGGCCAGGAGTCCCCCAATGTGATGGACCTGATACTGGGGCACAAGATAGACCTTGTCATAGATACCCCGACCAAGGGAAGGGATAAGTCAAGGGATGGATTTCTCATAAGGAGGTATTCCATAGAGACGGGGATTCATTGCCTGACCGCGCTGGATACCGCCAGGGCTCTGGCAAGGAGCTTAGAGAGGGCACATACGGAGCTTGACATAGTGGATGTTGCTTTGTTGTAGGGATACAAAACGTGGGGTGATTTGCCATGGAAGAGCGCAAGGAGCTGATAGATGAATTAAAAGATCTTTTGGAGGAAAAAAAATACAAGCTTCTTGCCATGCAGATGCAGGAACTAAACGAGGTGGACATAGCGGCTTTTCTTGATGACCTTCCTGCCGAGGACGTGCTTATTTTGTTTAGGTTGATCCCCAAGGATTTATCCGCGGATGTTTTTTCCCAGATGGGAATAGACAACCAGACCAGGATAGTGGAGTCCATATCCGCCCAGGAGCTTAAGTCTATAGTGGAGCATCTGGCGATGGATGATGCGGTGGACATGATAGAAGAGCTCCCGGCAAATCTTGTCAAGAAGGTATTGGGATCTGCCACCCCCGATACGAGGAAGGTGATAAATCAATATTTAAAATATCCTTCAAACTCAGCAGGATCCATTATGACGGCGGAGTACGTGGCATTAAAAAAATGGATGAATGTCTCCCAGGCCCTGGAATACATAAGGTCGAACGGTGTAGATTCAGAGACCATATACACCTGTTATGTGACCAATGTCCAAAGGGAGCTTTTGGGGGTGGTCACCCTAAAGGACCTCGTGATGGGAAATCCCAAGACACAGATTGAAGACCTTATGGATGAGGACGTCATCTCCGCATATACCATGGAGGATCAGGAAGAGGTGGCAAACCTATTTAACAGATATGACCTTCTTGCCCTTCCCGTGGTGGATTTGGAAAACAGGGTGGTGGGTATCATCACCGTGGATGACATGGTGGACGTCATGGAACAGGAGGCCACGGAGGATATCCAGAAGATGGCCGCGATCGTACCATCGGAGAAGCCGTATTTTTCCACATCGGTATTTGAGATGGCAAAGAACAGGATATTCTGGCTCCTTTTCCTAATGATAAGCTCCATGTTAACGGGTCTGCTTCTTACCAAGTACGAGGATGCCTTCCAGGTGGTTCCCCTGTTGGTGTCATTTATCCCCATGATGACAGGTACCGGGGGAAATGCCGGCTCCCAGAGTTCCACGCTGATCATCCGCGCGATGACCCTGGGGGAGATAGAGCCCAAGGACATATTGAGGGTATGGTGGAAGGAAATACGGGTGGCCTTAATCTGCGGTCTGGTACTTGCGGGGGTCAATTTCCTAAGGCTTGAGCTTCAGTATCCGGGAGAGGATCTGGTGTGCCTTACGGTGGTGATAAGCATGTTTGGCACCATCATCATAGCCAAGTCCATAGGATGCATGCTGCCCATAGCGGCCAAATTATTAAGGCTGGATCCCGCTATCATGGCGGCTCCCCTCATATCAACGATAGTGGATGTGTGCAGTTTGTTTTTGTATTTCCAGATAGCATGCGCCTTGATAGGATTGTAGCGAACAACGCCGCGAATTACTATAGCAGCTCTCCGGAAGGGTTGGGAATAGTCTGCTATAATGAAAAGGAGAAGTGTTATGAAGATCACGTTAAAGGATGGCAGTGTAAAAGAATACGGGCAGGAAATGTCCATATTTGACATAGCCCGAGACATCAGCGAAGGGCTGGCAAGGGCAGCCTGTGCAGGGAAGGTGGACGGTGAGGTATGTGACCTTCGCACCATCATAAACAAGGACAGTACATTGGAGATTTTGACGGCCGATACCCCGGAAGGGCTTTCGACCGTGCGCCATACGTGTTCCCACGTGCTGGCAGAGGCCGTAAAGATCATGCGCCCTGATGCCAAGCTTGCCATAGGACCTTCCATAGATGAAGGATTTTACTATGATTTTGATACCGAGCCCTTTACCAGGGAAGATCTGGACGAGCTGGAAAAAATAATGAAAAAGATTATCAAAAAAGGCGAAAGCTTGGAAAGGTTTACCCTTCCCCGGGATGAGGCCGTGAAATTCATGGAGGATAGGAATGAGCCCTATAAGGTGGAGCTTATAAAGGATCTTCCTGAGGATGCGGAGATTTCCTTTTACAGCCAGGGTGAGGGATTGACCGACCTTTGCGCAGGTCCCCACCTCATGAAGACGAAATACATAAAGGCGTTTAAGCTCATATCCTCATCCGGTGCATACTGGAGGGGAAGTGAGAAAAATCCCATGCTCACCAGGATATATGGGACAGCGTTTAACAAAAAAGATGACCTTCAGGCATATCTGGACCATCTGGAGGACATTAAAAAGAGGGACCACAACAGGCTGGGGAGGCAGATGGAGCTGTTTACCACTGTGGACGTGGTAGGGCAGGGGCTTCCCCTCATCATGCCAAAGGGGGTAAGGATCATCCAGAGGCTTCAGAGGTGGATAGAGGATCTGGAGGATAATGAATGGGGATACATGAGGACGAAGACCCCCCTCATGGCAAAGAGCGACCTCTATAAGCTCTCTGACCACTGGGATCACTATAAGGACGGGATGTTTGTCCTGGGCGATGAAGAAAAGGATGATGAGGTCTATGCGTTAAGGCCCATGACCTGCCCGTTCCAGTATTTCGTATACAAGGCTTCCCAGAAATCCTACAGGGACCTTCCCTGCAGATATTCCGAGACATCCACCCTCTTTAGGAACGAGGAATCAGGGGAGATGCACGGACTTACCCGTGTAAGGCAGTTTACCATATCGGAGGGACATTTGATAGTGCGTCCCGACCAGATGGTAGAGGAATTCAAGGGATGCCTTTCATTGGCGAGGCATTGCCTTGAGACGCTGGGACTTTATTCGGATGTGACCTTCCATCTATCCAAATGGGATCCTGACAACAGGGAAAAATATCTGGGGGATGAGGAAGTATGGAACAGGACCGAAGGCCATATCAGGCAGGTTTTAAACGAACTTGATATCCCATTTGTGGAGGATGTGGGAGAGGCCGCATTCTACGGTCCCAAGGTGGATATAAACGCAAAGAATGTTTACGGCAAGGAAGATACCATGGTCACCATCCAGTGGGATGAGATCATTGCCGAGAGGTTTGATATGTACTATATAGATGAGAAGGGGGATAAGGTACGCCCCTTCATCATCCACAGGACTTCCATGGGATGCTATGAGAGGACCTTAGCCTGGCTCATCGAGAAATACGCAGGCCTTCTTCCTACCTGGCTTTGCCCTGTACAGGTAAGGGTTCTTCCCATTTCAGAAAAATACATTGACTATGCCGGGGAAGTAGCGGGCAGGATAAAAAAGCATGGTATATACACCGAGGTAGACCGTAGGGATGAGAAGATAGGCTACAAGATACGGGCCGCCAGGACCGAAAGAATTCCGTATATGCTGATAGTGGGCCAGAAGGAAGAAGAAGAAAGGACCGTTTCCGTAAGGAGCCGTTACAAAGGCGATGAAGGAGCACGCAGATTGGATGATTTCATAAAGGATATAGTGGAAGAGATAGAAAACAAACAGATCAGGAAGATACAGACCAATGACTGATCGATGCCTGAGTAATGGTGCTTAACCTAAAGGAACCCTTTTTTTTGGGGAATCCTTTAGGATTATCCTGATGTGTGTATGGTGATGGAGGAATTATGGAGCGTAGGGAGAGGCTTTTCCCCGTGATTTTTGCGGGGTTAATGATTATATTAGGATTTATATTTTTTATTAAATCACCATATAACGTATGGGCCTCCCAAGTGGGGGATGCTTTGGCGGAAGGTGCGGGATATGCCACCGTACTCTATGATTCCGATAACGGGCTTCCCACATCCGAGGCCAATTCCATAGCCCAGACGGAAAACGGTTTCATATGGATAGGAGGCTACAGTGGGCTTTTGCGATATGACGGGGACAGCTTTTACAGGTATGATTCCTCGGATGGCATAAGCAACGTGGTTGCCCTTTTTGTTGACTCAAAAAACCGTCTCTGGATAGGAACCAACGATAATTACGTGGTGGTCTATGAGGACGGTAAATTCTCATATTTCAATGATGACAAAGTGTTTACATCATCCTCCATCAGGTCTTTTGCCGAGGATGACAAGGGAAATGTCTTTGCCGCGACCACATCGGGGATAGTATATTTTGACGGGGAGATGGTTGCCCAAAGAATTGACGATGAAAGGCTTGATACGGCTTACGTCACGGAAATCCACGCATCCTCCGGGGGAGTGGTCTATGGCTCCACCGTGGGCGGGGATTTTTTTACCGTCAAGGATCTTGCAGTGGAGAATTTTTATTCGGGCTCACAGTGGGAGTTTGGTACGGTAAAGTGTATCTATGAGGATGGGCAAAATGAGGGCTACATGTATTTGGGGACGGTAGAGTCCACAGTCATCCACATGGATATGTCCACGGGTGAATATAACGAGGTTGAGGTTTCCTTGGACGGGGAGGTAAACGCCCTTTTATTAAATGATGATTATTTATGGGTGTGTACCGATAACGGCATAGGTTATATTGACAGCAGCGACTCATTCCATCAGGTTGATGATGTACCGTTATATAATTCCGTTGACAGCATGCTGATAGACTACGAGGGTAATTTTTGGTTTACGTCCTCGAGACAGGGGGTAATGAAGGCTGTCGTTTCGAGGTTTAAGGACGTAAATCACTTAGCCGGGATAGACACGGGGGTGGTAAATACCACCTGTATCTATAACGGTGACATCTACATAGGAACCGATACGGATCTAAAGGTAATAGACGCAAACTACAATAAAGTAAAGAACAAGATGACAAAGCTCTTAGGAAGTGCGAGGATAAGGAAGATTTACGAGGATTCGGCGCACAACCTGTGGTTTTGTACGTACAGTGACTATGGCCTGGTATGCATGAAGCAGGATGGCACCTATGAGACGTACAATGAAGAATCCGGCATGTGTTCCAACAAGTCCAGGACCATTTATGAATTGTCAGACGGGAGGATCGCGGCCTCTTTTTCCGGGGGAGTCTACATCATAGATGATGGGAAGGTGGTATCTTCCTACAATGGATCAAACGGTATCACCAATACCGAAATCCTTACCATTTCCGAAGGGGAGGATGGCTCCATATACCTTGGAAGCGACGGGGATGGGATATACGTCATCAAGGACGGTGAGGTTTCCAAAATAGGTCGTTCTGATTCGGGATTAAATTCCGATGTCATATTAAGGATCAAAAAAGATGACACGGATCCGTCTTTGTTTTGGGTGATCACTTCCAATTCCATCGCCTACATGAGGGATGGAAACGTAACCACGATAGAGAAGTTCCCCTATGCGAACAATTTTGATATTTACTTTGGCTCCGGGGATCGTCTGTGGGTGCTTTCCAGCCAGGGAATCTATGTGGTTGACAGGAAGTCAATGCTGAAAAACAATGAGATAGAGTATACATTGCTCAACAAATCCTGCGGGCTTCCCTACCTTTCCACGGCAAACTCACGCTCCTTTCTGGATGATGACGGGACGCTTTACATTGCAGGTTCCGGGGGAGTATCCTCGGTGAATATATTGGAGGAGGATGAAGAAAAGACCGCCATCAGGCTGGCGGTCCCGTTTGTTGCGGTGGATGAAAACATGTTGGGCGGTGAGGATGAGTCAATAGTCACGATCCCCCAGAATTCAAAGAGGGTTACGATATACTGCTATGCATTGACGTATTCCCTAATAAATCCCAAGATTTCTTATTATCTTGAAGGATTCGATGACGAAGAGACCGTTGTCACCAAGGGCGAGATGGAGGAAGTATCTTACACGAACTTAAAAGGCGGTGAATACATTTTCCACCTGTCAGTCTTAGACTCCATCACCGGCAAGGTCGAAAACTCCATGGAGGTCAAGATAATAAAAAAGAAAAAGCTCCTTGAGATGGCTTGGTTCAGGGTGGCGCTGGTGTGCATGGGGGTAGCGCTGGCGACAGTGATAGCTTTTAGCTATGCCCACCACAAGACAAAGGTTCTCATGGAAAAGCACAGGGAGAATCAGCAGTTCATAGATGAAATGGCCCAGGCGTTCGCCAAGGTTATAGACTTAAAGGACAAATATACAAACGGTCATTCCTTCCGCGTGGCAAAGTATTCCAGGATGCTCGCAAGAAGGATGGGATATAAGGAAGAGGAAATAAAGAGCATATACAATATTGCCCTGCTGCATGATGTGGGAAAGACGGCGATTCCCGATGAGATACTTAACAAAGCCTCGGGTCTTACCGATGAAGAATTTGAGATCATGAAGTCCCATGCGCAGAATGGTTACGAGATATTAAAGGACATAACGATAGCACCGGATCTTTCACTGGGAGCGGGCTACCACCATGAAAGGCTGGATGGCAAGGGTTACCCGAGGGGGCTCAAAGGCGATGAAATACCCATGATTGCGCAGCTTATAGCCGTGGCGGACACCTTTGACGCCATGTATTCCACACGTCCTTACAGGAAGCAGGTTCCCATAGAAGAGGTGGCGGACGAGCTAAGGAGGATTGCGGGAACCCAGCTAAACCCCGATGTCGTCAAGGTAATGCTGCAGCTCATAGATGAGGACGCATTTGCGGATGCGAAGGAGGTTGATGATGCATCGGATGATGAGAAAGACTCTGATACCGTGACGGATGACGAGAAAGATTCTGATACCGTGACGGGTGATGAGACAGAGTCTGATGCCGTGACAGATAATGGGGCGCAAGGGTAACCCGTGTATCTTATTCTGAGGAAGGGAGTGGAAAAACAGGATATGAGCCAGTCATATTGGGAGATATCGGTTAATCATGATGAATTGGGGGAAAAGATTAGGGACGGGAGGTTAAGGAAAGGCCTTACCCAGGAGGAGCTTTCCGAAATGGCAGGGTGCAACCCCAATCATATTTCCAATGTCGAGAATGCGAAAACCGGAATATCCCTGGACGCATTGCTGTCAATAGCGGATGTTCTTGATTTTTCTACGGACTATCTGCTTGGGGCAAGGGTAAGGGAAAAATCTCAGGATCTGGATATGAAGATAATGAATGAGCTAAGACTCTTCCCGGATGAAAAGAAGGAAAAGGTGCTTGAATTGCTGAGGGTATTGTAATCGGTTGTTCTATAGTTCCTTATTATTCAGCCAATCTGTTTGCATTTGAACAAACTTCCCGCGTGGCTAAAGTCCGTTCCAAAATTAAACCTCAGGAAGGAGGGGGATTTATCCCCCTCCTTCTTACATATATAGGAACTATTGAAAAATCGTACTATTCTTCTTCGGGCTCTTCCTTTGCAAGGTGGAAGCTCATCATCAGGTCTTCCGGTTTCACGGAGTCTCCTTCCGATACGTAGATTTTGTCCACGGTGCCGTTGATCTTTGATACGACGGTGGTTTCCATCTTCATGGCTTCTACCGTCATCAAAGGCTGGTTTACTTCCACGGGATCGCCTTCCTTTACCATAATCTTTCCCACGGTACCCGGGATGGATGACCCTAAGTGCTGTGGATTGTTCTTGTCTGCCTTGAGGTGGTTGTCATCAGCCACGGCAAGGGAGTTATCCTGTACCTTTATCTCCCGGCGGGAACCGTTCACTTCGAAGATGACGTTTCTTTTTCCCTCATCGTCAGCCTTGGAAACACCAATCAGCTTTATGATGATGTCCTTTCCTTCCTCAATCCTGAGGGAAGTCTCCTCACCCGGCCTAAGACCGTAGAAGTATACGTGGCTCTCTAACCTGGTCACATCGGAATATTCTTGGAAGTGCTTGCAGTAGTCATCATAGACAGCAGGGTAGAGCGCATAGCTGATGGCCTTTTGGTGGATGGCATCGTCATCAAATTCCGAGAGGTCTTGGATCTCATGGAGGTGCTTCTTTATCTCGTCCCAGTTGGCAGGCTCCAATAATGAACCCGGACGAACCGTGATGGGTTCTTTGCCTTTGAGCACGATCTTTTGAAGCTCTTTGGGGAAGCCTCCTTCGGGCTGACCCATCATGCCCTCAAAGTAAGAAAAGATCGAGTCAGGGTAGGAGAGCGATGCGCCTTCGGTAAGGATATTGTCCTTCGTAAGGCCGTTTTGGAACATGAAGATTGCAAGGTCGCCCACGGCTTTTGAGGAAGGCGTAACCTTGACGATGTTCCCAAGGAGGTCGTTTGCATCCTTATATAACGATTTTATTTCCTCGAAGTGCTCACCGGATCCCATGGAGGTAACCTGGGCCAAAAGGTTTGAATACTGGCCACCGGGAATCTCGTATTTGTAAATCTCCGCATTGGGAGAATCCATATCCGACTCAAACTGCTTGTAGACCTTCCTGATGCGCCCATAGTAGCGGGAGAGCTCATCCATCTCCTCGAAATCAAGGCCCGTATCCCTTGGGGTTCCGCGAAGGGCCTCAACCACTGCATTCAGGGAGGGGTTTGATGTCAAGGAACTCATGGACTCTATGGCAAGGTCTACGATATCCACGCCCGCTTCTGCTGCCATAAGTACGGTGCTTACACCGTTGCCCGTAGAGTCATGGGTATGGAGGTGGACGGGAA
>CAJOPH010000099.1 GCA_905236805.1 uncultured Eubacterium sp.
AACTATATGGAATAGGAGGAAAAATATGTTTTCATTTAAAAAAGCAGCATCGGCGGTATTTGTTCTTGGGATGTGCGCATCCCTGGCGGCCTGCGGCAAAGTGGGCTCATCGGAGATTTCCGGCATCGATGATCTTGTGGGAAAGTCCATAGGAGTGCAGCTGGGCACCACGGGCGACATCTTTTCATCGGATTATGCCGAAGAAAATGAAGGCACCACGGTGGAGAGGTACAACAAGGGCGCGGATGCCATCCAGGCCCTGGTCTCAGGAAAGATAGACTGCGTGATCATCGATGAGAACCCCGCCAATGCCTTCGTGGAAAAGAATGACACCCTGGCAATACTCGACGAGCCCTTCGCGGAAGAAGAGTACGCCATCTGCGTATCCAAGGACAATTCCGCATTGACAGAGGAAATTAATTCAGCATTAGCCGAATTAAAGGAAGAAGGCACGGTAGATTCCATCATATCGAACTACATCGGGGATGACACCCAGGGTCAGAACCCGTACATATCCCCTGAGGATACGGATACATCCAAGGGTACCCTGGTCATGGCCACTAACGCCCAGTTTGAGCCTTATGAGTCCTATGATGAAAATAAAAACATCGTCGGCATAGATCCGGACATGGCCAAGGCCATCTGTGACAAATTAGGATATGCCCTGGAGATTTCCGACATGGAGTTTGATTCCATCATCTCCGCCGTTCAGTCAGGCAAGGCAGATTTTGGCATGGCCGGCATGACGGTCACCGATGAGAGGAAGGAAAACGTCGACTTCACCGACACATATACAAAGACGAAGCAGGTAATAGTGGTTAGAAAGTAAAGCTATGGATGGAATTTTAAGTCAGTTTGAGCAGGCGTTCATATATGAAGACAGGTGGCTCTTGCTCCTTCAGGGGCTAAGGAATACGATCATAATAACGGTATTTGCGTTAATCTTAGGTTTAATAATAGGATTTATCTCCGCCATTATCTGTGCCACGCATGACAAGAGGGGAGGATGGAAGATACCCCATGCCATATGCCGGGTCTACCTTACCGTGATAAGGGGGACGCCTACCGTGATACAGCTCATGATCATGTATTACGTGATCCTGGTGTCCGTGACCAACTCCGTGTTGGTGGCGATATTGGCCTTTGGGATCAATTCCGGGGCGTACATATCGGAAATAGTTAGGTCGGGCATCATGTCCGTGGATGAGGGACAGTATGAAGGGGGAAGGTCATTGGGCTTATCCTATGGGAAGACCATGCGGCTTATCATACTCCCCCAGGCGGTAAAAAATGTCCTGCCTGCCTTGGGAAACGAATTCATCACGCTTTTGAAGGAGACTTCCATCAGTGGGTATATAGGGATATTCGAGCTCACCAGGGCGGGGGACATCATAAGGAGCAAGACCTATATCGCCTTCATGCCCCTGATAGGCGTGGCGGTGATATACCTCGTTATCGTGATAATATTGACATGGCTCCTGAACATCATGGAGCAAAGACTAAGGTCTACACAGAGATGATCAACAAAAGCCGGGGCAATACATTAAAAAGCATCATCCTTCTCCTTACGGCAGACTTTTTCTGGGGAACCACCTTTGTGGCGCAGGATGTGGCAGCGGAGATCCTGCCTGTATTTACGTTTACCTGCGTGCGCTCGGTCGTGGCCTGCGTGTTCCTTTTTCCTACGATAAGGGTGTTTGACGCGATGGGGAAGGTGACCAGAAAGCCGTATTCCCCCATAGAAAAGATGGACCTTCTGATAGGCGGGGGCATCTGCGGGTCCATTTTGTTCGTTGCCACCTGCCTGCAGCAGTATGGGATAGGATATACTACCGCGGGTAAATCCGGATTTATCACGGCCTTTTACATAGTCCTTGTCCCCCTGATGGGGATATTCCTTAAGAAAAAGACCACACCCTACCTTAAGGTGGGAGTCGCGCTGGCCTTAGCCGGGATGTACCTTCTGTGCATCACCGGGGACTTTACGCTCAGTTATGGGGATTTTTTCACATTACTTTGTTCGGTGTGCTTTTCTCTGCAGATAATGGCGGTGGATTATTTTTCACCCAAGGTATGCGGGATGAGGCTCTCCTTCAATCAGTTTGTGGTGGTGAGCGTATTTTCGTTCGCGGCCATGATGATATTCGAAAAACCTTCCATTCACGCCATCCTTGAGTGCGCAGGCCCCGTTCTCTACGCCGGGGTGTTTTCGTCGGGAGTGGCGTACACCCTCCAGATTCTGGGCCAAAAAGAAATAAATCCCGCGATAGCCGCGTTGACCATGAGCGCGGAGTCGGTGTTTTCCGTGATCTCGGGATGGATTGTCCTGGGAGAGGTGCTGACGGGAAGGGAAATGGTCGGTTGCATCCTCATGTTTGCCGCGATAATACT
>CAJOPH010000100.1 GCA_905236805.1 uncultured Eubacterium sp.
GGCATCTGTGAGGATCTGCGCGTAGGGGTATCCATAATATACTACCTGCAGAATGTGGCGGATTACCTGGAGCTGATCGATGTGGGAAAGCCCATCCGGGGAATGAGGGACATATCGCTCTTTGCGCTGGCAAATATGGGTACCATCATATGGCCCGTGGCGATGGACAGCTATCAGAAGGAAAAGAGCAGGCAGGAGTCCATAAAGCGCAGGAAATTGTTGGAGGATGCCCAGAACGGGGACGAAGAGGCCATGGAGAGCCTTACCATGGACGACATAGACATCTATGCCATGCTGTCCAGACGTGTGATGAATGAGGACATCCTTTCCATAGTGGATACCTGTTTCATGCCATATGGGATAGAGAGCGATGTCTACTACATAATAGGAAATATTCTGGATGTGAGGCTCACCATCAATACCAGGACCAGCGAAAAAATATACCTGATGCGCATATCCTGCAACGACATCATCTTTCCTTTGGCGGTAAACGCGGCCACCCTGACGGGGGAACCCATGGTGGGCATGCGCTTCAAGGGATCCATCTGGCTGCAGGGCAAGATAAGGATAAGGTGACAGTTCCTAACACATTATATGTAAAAAACCAAAAAAAGTGCTTGCATTATCAATGCGGATGTGCTATAATATATTCGTTGCGCTAAAAAGGATAGAGGCGTACGGATATGCACCATTAGCTCAGCTGGAAGAGCACCTGACTCTTAATCAGGGTGTCCAGGGTTCGAGCCCCTGATGGTGTATGAAGACCAAGGATTCCCCCGAATTTCTCAAAGGAGATTCGGGGGTTTTGTGCTTTATACTGTAATGAAAGAAAAATATGGGGCTCCCTGATTGACGGCAATACCGATTTGATGTATAATATAGGCTTTAGACAATCACTATAGATACCGGCAATACATAGCGTCTGATGGAGATAGGGCAGCCGCGGAACCCCTTTCGGTGTTCTGAATGGCTGCTGACGAAACGGGTAAAATACATGGCTATTTTTGACAGGCTTATTTTTGTGAGCCATTCCGACACATGCAGGGGTCCCATGGCGAAGGGCGCATACATGCAGATAGTCCCCAAGAGGCATTATGAGGTGATGTCATGCGGGTTGGTGTGCCTTTTTCCGGAGCCTTTGAACCAAAAGGCGGAGGCCGTCATGATATCGAACGGGGTACACCTGGACGGGCATACATCCACCGCCATGGCAGATATGAACCTGGAGGGAGCCTTCATAGTGGCCCTTACGGAAGAAGACTTTGAGGATGCCTCCCAGAGGTTTGGGAACTTGG
Source organism: uncultured Eubacterium sp. (assembly GCA_905236805.1). Taxonomy (GTDB): domain Bacteria; phylum Bacillota; class Clostridia; order Lachnospirales; family Lachnospiraceae; genus RUG14243. The sequence goes on from CAJOPH010000100.1 coordinate 1,296, forward strand.
CAAGGGTACATCTCCTGGAGGATCTTCTGGAAGAGAAGATAGAATATCCGGAGCTTTACGGGAAGGAACTTAGCGAATACGGGAAGTGTTTTGAGAAGATATATGAGGACATGGAGAAACTGGCCTCATATATCGTAAAGCATGGGATTTTTGATGAAGAAGATGGAGCAGACGATGTCTCAGAAGAGGAATGATTATATTTCGTGGGATGAGTATTTTATGGGCGTGGCGCACCTTGCGGCCATGCGTTCCAAAGACCCCAATTCACAGGTGGGGGCCTGTATAGTTGACAGCGGCAACAAGATACTCTCGATAGGATATAACGGCCTTCCGAGGGGATGCTCCGACGACGAATATCCGTGGTCAAGGGAAGGCGCCCCCGGTCAGACGAAGTATTTTTACGTGGTCCACAGCGAGATGAATGCCATACTGAATTTCAAGGGGGAATCCCTGGAGGGCGCAAAGCTCTACGTCACCCTCTTTCCCTGCAATGAATGTGCCAAGGCCATCATCCAGAGCGGGATAAGGACCGTCATCTACGACAACAACAAATACGAAAACGAAGCCGCGACCATAGCCTCTAGGAGGATGCTTAAGTCGGCAGGGGTGGAGATAGTAAAATACGCGCACAGTGGAAGGGTGCTGGAAATAGAAATATAAATGAAAGAATTGTTTGATCTGTATGCGCTTTTCTTTAAGATAGGCTCGATGATGTTTGGGGGAGGGTACGCCATGCTCCCCCTGCTGGAGAAAGAGCTGTGTGAAAAGAGGAGGCTCGTGACCAAAGATGAGATATTGGAGTATTACGCCTTGGGACAGTGTACTCCCGGCATCATAGCGGTAAACACGGCCACGTTTATAGGTTTCAAGAAAAAGAAGGTTTTGGGGGGAATAGTGGCCACATTGGGGCTCATTACGCCTTCAATAATCATTATCACCATCATATCCATGCTCCTTAGGGACTATGCCGGCAATGCCGTGGTAAGGCACGCCTTTGCGGGGATAAGGATAGTGGTGGTAGCCCTGGTGGCAGAGGCCGTGTACAAGTTTTTTAAAACAGGGGTTAAGAATTTGTTCGGAGCAGCGGTGTTTGCGGCAACAACGCTGGTGTCCGTGGCAACCGGTGTGTCACCGGTATTCATAGTCCTGGGGGCGGCCGTGCTGGGGATCATTTACTGCAGGATATTCCCCGGGAGAATGCCACAAGAAGTGGTGGATGGGTCAGGCCGGGGAGCGGATGGAAATGATGAATGAGTGGTTTATACTGATTGCGGAATTTTTTAAGACGGGACTTTTCGCGATAGGGGGAGGGATGGCCACACTTCCTTTCCTATATGAGATGGCGGGGAAATATGACTGGTTCACCGTGCATGAGCTGACCGACATGCTGGCTGTGTCCGAGTCTACGCCGGGCGCCATAGGGATAAACATGGCGACATATGCCGGAAACAGCGCGGAGGGTCTTTTGGGGGGGATAGTATCCACGATTTCCCTGATAACGCCCGCCATCATCATCGTGATGGTAATAGCAAGGGCCCTTGAAGCCTTCAAAAAAAACCATATGGTCCTAAGCGCCATGGAGGGGATAAGACCCGCAGCGACGGGGCTCATCGCGGCTGCGGGGGCAGAGCTTTTTTACATGGTGCTGTTGCATGCGGATGAGTATGGGCAGACGGGGACGTGGACCTCTCTCCTTTCTCCTTTGGAGCTGGGATTTTTTCTTGTGGCCGCGGTATTGATATTTGTTTTCAAAAAGCATCCCATCGTATATATCATAGGGGGTGCTTTGGCCGGGATACTGATAGGATTATGAAAGAACAGGAAAAGATAGAAAAAGCAATGAAGGATATTCACCTCCTGGTAGCCCGGAGTACGTCCATGCCCGACAATGAAGACATGGTGGTCGTAAACAAAAGGGTGCTTTTTTCGAGCCTGGAGGAAATAAACCGCGCCATGTATGACATGATGGACCGTTACGAGGTGACCAGGGAGGCGAGGGAGCGGGCAGAGAGGCGTTCCAAGGAAAAATGCGATGACATGATAAAGGAGTCGAAGAAGATTTCCCAGGACATCTACGCTGCGGCCCTTATGTATACCGATGACACGATGAAGCTCATCTATGATGAGGTAAAAAAAAGCAGGCAGGAGGCCGTAAAGCTGGCCGAGGATCTTGCAAACAGCATAGACAGGAATCTCAGGAAGGTGGTGCGTGACAGGGACGACCTGCGGAAAGAGCTCTCCGAGATGACATCGGGAGAGGACTACATGAGGATTCTTGACAGGGAAAGGAAGAGAAGGGAGGAAGGAGTACGTACCGAAGTGACAGGTAACGGTGCGCCTTCCGCATATCATTATGAGCCGTTGTCCATGCCGGAGGATCCGGAGTGGGACCGTCCCATCAAGGTTGCGGCGCCCGCACCCCTGATAAAGGTAGATCCCGCATATGAGGAAAAGGAAGAGGTGGCAGAAGAGGTGGCAGAAGGTGTCATGCCCTCCATGGGTCCTGACATAAAGGTCGACTACAATTCCGCGTACTTCCAGATGAAAAGGAAGGAGGCCGCGGGAAGCCCGGATGAGCTTTCCGCCATGGAAGACTTTGAGGAGGGAATCGTGGAAGATGACGGCTCCGTGGCGCCTCCCCTTGCCCCGACGGGCGGGACGGGAAGTATTCCGGTGGTGGAAAATGAGCCCACGCCCCAGGAAATACTGGGCTTTCACGTGGAAGACCTTAATGATTTTGATGCAGAAATACCGGGGGATGTTCCCCAAAAGGCACCGGAGCCAAGGGATGATGGGCCTGAGGTGTTTTTGGTGAAGAAGTAAGATGGCTAAAAAGAAAAAGAAAAAGAAAAAATATATTGGGTTTAGGATATTCATCACCCTGCAGATAATCCTGATCCTCCTGGTGGTGGGGGGCATCGGGTACTACTATGTGGGAGGCTATGCATCCACCGTGGCGTCCCTTCGTTCAGATGCCCTGGAAAAGGTGCGCTCGTCCTCAGAGGAGGCGTTTCGGGAGAACGAGACCTCTTTGGTCTATGACGCAAATGGAAAGGTGATCTCCACGCTGGTGGGCGACAAGGACATGTACTACTTGGAGTATGGGGACATACCGGACTATGTGTTTTGGGCATTTATCAGTACAGAGGACAAAAGATTCTACAAGCATGGGGCAGTGGATCTTCTGGCCATAGTAAGAGCCGGATGGGCGGCCGTTACGAACGGGGAGATCACACAGGGGGGATCGACCCTTACCCAGCAGCTGGCCAAGAACGTTTTTCTCACACAGGACCGGACCTGGCAGCGCAAGGCCGAGGAGATTTTTATTTCCATTGAGCTGGAAAAGATATATACCAAGGACAAAATATTGGAATTTTATGTAAATAACGCGTATTTTGCCAATGGGAACTATGGCATAGAGGCTGCGGCGAAGGGGTATTTTGACAAGAGCGTATCAGAGCTTTCGCTGTCACAGATAGCGTTTTTGTGTGCCATCCCCAACAACCCGACCGTCTATGATCCCCTGACCAATTTTGACAATACCATGACCAGGAGGGACAGGGTGCTTTCCGCCATGCTGGATGAGGGCTATATCTCCGCGGTGGACTATGGGAAGGCCGCGACCGAGGAGATAGAGATAGACCGGCCAAAGACCGTAAAGCACGATTACATGGAGACCTATACCTATCATTGTGCCATAAGGGCGCTCATGGAAAATGACGGCTTTGAATTCAGGGACAGCTTTGACGATGAAGAGGATGAGGAGATCTACAACAATAGCTACAATGAGGTCTACTCCGAATACCAGAAAAAGCTTTACACGAAGGGCTACCGCATTTACACGTCCTTGGACACATCCATGCAGAAAAAGCTTTTGAAAAGCCTTTCGGACGGATTGTCTGAAAATTCTGAAAAAACCAAGGACGGCGTGTACAAGCTGCAGGGATCGGCCGTTTGCATAGACAATATCACGGGATATGTGACGGCGATAGTGGGCGGAAGGAAGCAGGATCTGGCGGGGTACACGCTGAACCGCGCTTACCAGAGCTTCCGCCAGCCCGGAAGCTCCATAAAGCCCCTCATAGTCTATACGCCCATTTTGGAGCAGGGCTACACGCCCGACTCCGTGGTAGAGGACAAAAAAATAGAGGACGGACCGTCTAATTCCGACGGGTCCTACCTGGGGAAGATATCCCTCAGGGATGCCGTCGCATATTCGAGAAACACGGTGGCATGGCAGCTTTTTGATGAGTTGACGCCCGAGGTGGGGCTGTCTTATCTGCTGGAGATGGGATTTTCCCATATAGATGACGAAGACTACCGCCTGACGTCAGCGGTAGGAGGCCTGACGGAGGGAGTGTCCGCCCTGGAAATGGCGTCTGCCTACAGCGCGATAGCCAATGACGGGGGTTTTAGGGAACCCACCTGCATCGTAAAGATATGCACGTCGGGAGGAGACACCATCCTGGAGACCTCCATGGAGGAAAAGCCCGTCTATGAGGCAAATGCCTCCAGGATGATGACCAGCATGCTGGAGTCCGTGATGGACTATGGCACGGGAAAGTCCATCGCCCTGGACGGATACGACTGCGCCGGAAAGACCGGCACCACCAATGACAATAAAGACGGGTGGTTCGTGGGATACACCTATTACTATACCACGGCGGTGTGGGTGGGCTATGACAAGCCAAAGACACTGACGGGGCTCCAGGGGGCCTCGTACCCGGGGCAGATCTGGCAGGATTTTATGCAAAAGATCCACGAGGACAAGGAGAACATAGAGTTCAAGGACTATATCAGCTACCACGTGGAGGATGAGGATGATTATCCCGACATACAGTGGGAAGAGGATTATGTCGAGGAAGATGGGGATCAGGAGGATAATGTAACAAAGCCTCCGCAGGATGATGAGGGGCAGGTCACAAAACCCTCAGAGAGCGGTGACAGGTGAATAGTAACGAATATTGAGAAATATTACGGTGTTGTTACATTTTTCTTGTAATTATTACAAGAAAAGAGTATAATAGATGGGTTTACATTGGAAATGAAAAGATTCGTTTCCTGTTAGTTTTTGCACTCAAAAGATCTAAACTGGGAGATGGTCATAAAATCATGATTAAATTACACGACTCCGGAGCATACCTTATTAACGGAAAAGAACTGATATCGGAAGCCGAGGCCGGGGCAAGGGGTCTTGCTCCTAAGGAAGAAGCCTCAAAGAACACGATGGCATATGGGATCCTGAAGGATCACAATACGTCCGAAGACATGGAAAACCTAAAGATCCGCTTTGACATGCTGACCTCCCACGACATTACGTTCGTGGGGATCATTCAGACTGCCAGGGCGTCGGGACTGGAAAAGTTTCCCATGCCTTATGTGCTGACAAACTGTCACAACAGCCTCTGCGCGGTGGGCGGCACCATCAACGAAGACGACCACATGTTCGGGCTGTCTGCCGCCAAAAAATATGGCGGAATCTACGTGCCTCCCCATCAGGCGGTGATACACCAGTATGCCAGGGAGATGCTCTCCGGAGCCGGAAGAATGATCCTGGGATCGGACAGCCATACCAGATACGGCGCACTGGGCACCATGGCCATGGGTGAGGGCGGGCCCGAGCTGGTGAAGCAGCTTTTGAACCAGACCTACGACATCAAACGTCCCGGGGTAGTCTGTATCTACATGAAGGGGGAACCCGCACCCGGCGTGGGACCGCAGGATGTGGCCTTGGCCATCATAGGGGCCACCTTTGCGAAGGGATATGTGAACAACAAGGTCATGGAGTTTGTGGGAGAGGGGGTAAGCTCGCTGTCTGCGGACTTCAGGATCGGTATAGACGTAATGACGACAGAGACCACCTGCCTTTCATCCATATGGAGGACGGATGACGTCATAAAAGAATACTACCAGATACATGGAAGGGAAGGGGATTTCAAAGAGCTAAAACCGGGGGACGTGGCGTATTATGACGGGGTGGTGGAAGTAGACCTTTCCACGATACGTCCCATGATAGCCATGCCATTCCACCCCAGCAATGTATATGAGATAGAAGAGCTCAATAAAAACCCGGATGATGTGCTGAAGGACTGCGAGGAGAGGGCCAGGGTGTCTTTGGACGGTCAGGTGGAATACTCCCTTCGTGACAAGGTAAAAGACGGTGCGCTTTATGTGGAGCAGGGCATCATCGCGGGCTGCGCCGGGGGTGGGTTTGAGAACATCTGCGCTGCGGCGAAGATATTGGAAGGAAGGGACATTGGGTGCGACGCGTTCACCTTAAGCGTATATCCTGCGTCGGTGCCCGTATATATGGAGCTGGTAAAGAACGGGTCCGCCGCGGCCATAATGGAGGCGGGAGCCATCATGAAGACGGCTTTCTGCGGACCTTGCTTTGGCGCCGGAGATACACCGGCAAACGGTGCGCTTTCCATCAGGCATTCCACCAGGAATTTCCCGAACAGGGAAGGCTCAAAGCTCCAGAATGGACAGATAGCGTCGGTGGCGCTGATGGATGCGAGGTCCATCGCCGCGACCGCAGCTAATCACGGCCGGCTCACCCCCGCGACCGAGCTCGACATGGATTTTGCCATTCCGAAGTATTTCTTTGACAGCAGGATCTACGAAAGAAGGGTCTTTGACAGTCACGGGAAGGCCGATCCTTCCGTAGAGATCTGCTTAGGTCCCAATATCAAGGACTGGCCGGCCATGCCGGCTTTGACCGATCACCTGTTGCTGAAGGTGGTCTCCGAGATCCATGACCCCGTGACCACGACGGACGAGCTGATCCCCTCGGGAGAGACGTCATCCTACAGGTCCAATCCCCTGGGGCTTGCGGAATATACATTGTCCAGGAAGGATCCCGCCTACGTGGGGGAGGCAAAGAAGGTCCAAAAAGCAGAGATAGCCCGCGAAAACAGGGAGGAAGTGGAGAATGCGCTTCCCGAGCTGGCGGATATATGGAAGGTCATCGAAAACGCGTTCGATGGCGTGATAAAGGAAAATACCGGGATAGGAAGCACCATATTTGCCGTAAAGCCGGGCGATGGATCTGCCAGGGAGCAGGCGGCTTCGTGTCAGAAGGTGCTGGGAGGATGGGCAAACATAGCCAACGAATACGCCACCAAGAGGTACCGCTCGAACCTCATTAACTGGGGAATGCTCCCGCTCACCATTGAGGAAGGAGAGCTTCCCTTCCACAAGGGCCAATACATCTTCATACCGAATGTGCGCATCCTGGTGGAGCAGGGAAAGACAAAGATACCCGCATACGTGCTGGATGCCGGGGGAGCAGCCGGGATAGAACTTTCCATGGGGGCGCTGACCGATGACGAAAAGCGGATCATCCTGGAAGGGTGCCTTATCAATTACAACAGGGCCAAGGGTTGATATAGATGGGAGACGGCAAAAAGAACAGCTGGGACATAAAACCGTATCTGGCGGTGGGACTCATAGTGTTCCTGGTGGCAGCCCTCCTTCTGATACTGTATTTTTTCCTTTTGAGGGTTGATTCGGCGGCATCAGGAGTAAAGAGCTTTTTCCATGCCATGGAAGCCATAATCATAGGGTGTGTCATAGCCTACCTGGTGAACCCGGTGGTCAAATGGATAGAGGGCATTTTAGGAAAGTTTATCCAAAAAAAAGGCGTAAAGAGGGGACTTTCCGTGGGACTGACACTGCTCATGGTGATACTGGTGATAGCCATCCTCCTTGCCATAGTGGTGCCGCAGCTGATATCTTCCGTGTACAGGCTGGCCGTAAGGATGCCCCGGGGACTCGAAGACATAATGCTGTGGGTGGACAACCGCCTGGAGGAGCACCCGGAGCTTAGCTCCATAATAGAAGACCAGGTGGGAAACCTGAATGATTTCGTGCAGAATGCGGTATGGACACAGGTTCCAAAGTACGCCTCACGCCTGATGGCATATGCTTCAGGAAACATCCGCTATATGACAGGGGCATTGATGAATACCTTCATAGGCTTCATCGTGGCAGTATATGTACAGGTGGACAAGGAAAAGTTCATGGGGCAGGCCAAGAAGCTCCTTTACGCAATATTGCCCCCCAGGCAGGGAAACTGGGTACTTAGGCTTTTCAGGAAGAGCCATGAGATATTCATAGATTTCATCGTGGGAAGGGTTATCTGTGCGGTGATACTGGGTATTTTGGTATTTTTGTCAATGTGCATTTTCAAGATACCGTACTCCCCCATAGTGAGCGTGCTGGCGGGGATCATGTCCCTGGTGCCTTTCTTTGGGCAGTTTATTACCATATTGACGGGAACCCTGATAGTGCTGATAGACTCGCCCACGAAGGCGATAATTTTTCTCATCATCATAATAATCCTGACCCAGGTGACAGGCAATATCATAGAGCCGAAGGTGGTGGGAAATACCATAGGGCTTTCCCCGTTCTGGATCATCCTGGCCATACTGCTGGGTTCGGGGCTTTTCGGAATCATAGGCGTATTTGCGGGAGTGCCGCTGTTTGCGATAGTGCTGTATGTGGTGGGGGAGGTCATAAACCTCATCCTGAAAAAGAAAAAAATGCCGACATCCTCCGGAGACTACAGGGATGCGGTCAGCGTGGACATAGAGACCGGGGAAATTCTAAACAGAAAAAGCGATGCCAATCTCAATGGGATTAAGGACATCAGGGAAGGCGATGGGACGGACGGAAAGGGCTCCTTGGGGGAAGATCCGTCAGACGAAGATCGTTGTAAAGAGGTGCAAGGTGGACAAAGCACAATACCGTGAAAAAATGCAGGAGATCCGCTCTTTGGACAGGCAGGGGAAGTATCAGGATGCCGCGAAGATCATCTCCACCATAAACTGGCGCAAGGTAAAAAGCGCGTCTACCCTGACCCACATGGGAGTGATCCTTGGGAAAGCGGGGGACTATGAAGACGGCAAGGAACTTATCCTCATGGCGTATGACAGGGCCCCCATAGGCAGGCAGGCCGTGTACTGGCTCGTGGAGATTACCCTGAAGGAGGGGAATTTCGAGGAGGCCGGGGACTACTTTAGGGAGTATGTCGAGATTTCACCGCATGACGCGAGGCGTTACGAGCTCGAATACAAGCTCAAGAAGGCCATCGGCAAAGAGCCCGAGGAGCTCATAGTCATACTAAAGACACTCAATGAAAAGGATTTTTCCGAGGAATGGTCGTATGAGCTGGCATACATGTACCACAAGGTAGGTGACGTGGAGGCCTGCGTCAGTCTCTGTGATGAGATCATATTATATTTCGGGCAGGGATATTTCGTTGAGAAGGCCATGGAGCTGAAGATGCTCTACCAGCCGCTCTCGAAGGACCAGCAGGAAAGATTTGATGACATAAAGCTAAACCATGGCGGCTATACCCACGTGCGCCCCGAGGATGTGTCGGGATATGCGGAGATATTGCATAGTGACGTAAAGATTCCCACCATAGAGGAAAACCTTGCGAAATACGACACGGTAAACCTCCAGGCCGAGCTGGCCAAGGGCATGCAGCAGATCATGGATGCCACCGAGCAGGAGACCGTGGTATCTACGATGGACTCACTGAGGCAGATGGTGGAGGAGTCACCCATTCCCGTGGCCCGGACCTCTCCCGAGGAGCAGGCTAGGATGTTCGAGGGCATAGAGACGGACGAAGAGATAGACGGTCACCTGAACATCAATTTTCAGGAGCTTTTGTCGGAAGACGATGGACAGCTGAGCTTTGAGGTGCCCCATTCGTTCCTGGTAGAGAGGCAGATAACGGGACAGATGAGCATAGAAGAGGTCCTGGATGAGTGGGAGAGGACCAAACACGCCGCCGAGGCCGCCATGGAGGAGGTAAGGCTTAGGAAGCTCGAGAACGCCAAGGCCAAGGCCCTGGCGCAGACGGCCGACCTCATGGACAAGATAGAGGAGGTCAGGAAGATATACGGTGACCTTCCGGAGAACAGGGATGAGGGATACCGGCCCCCAAGGAATCCCGAGGAAAAGCCTGCCCCTGAGGAAATCAAAAATGGATTGGAGCTTTCGGCCACGGAGGCATTTGCGTTGGCCGGGATTACCTTTGACGATGATGATTATGAGGTGGAGGACATCCCTGAGCCGCCTGAGCTTTCTTCCCCGATAGAGGACGTGGAGAAGGTAGACCTCGAAGCAGACAATGACGCAGGCTGGGAGGAGGCAGTGGTGGCCATTCCTCCTAAGGAAGAAGCCGCCCCCAAACAGGTCACCTGGGAATCTAA
>CAJOPH010000101.1 GCA_905236805.1 uncultured Eubacterium sp.
AATTCCCCCCGTCGACTATGGCTCCCCCCACTGCCGCCCCGTGTCCGTCCATGTACTTGGTGGTGGAATGTGTCACTATGTCCGCCCCCCACTCTATGGGACGGCAGAATACGGGCGTCGGGAAGGTATTGTCCACGATAAGGGGAACCCCATGTCCATGGGCCGCCTTCGCGAACCTCCCTATGTCCAGTACGGTCAGGGCGGGGTTTGCTATGGTTTCACCGAACACGGCTTTGGTGTTTTTCTTAAATGCACTTTCAAGTTCCTCGTCGGTGCAGGTAGGTGAAACAAAGGTCACCTCTATTCCCATCCTGGTCATGGTATTGGCTATGAGATTGTAGGTGCCTCCGTAGATGGATGAGGATGAGACTATATGATCCCCGGCCTCGCATATATTAAAGAGCGCAAAGAAATTTGCGGCCTGTCCCGAAGATGTGAGCATCCCTGAAGTGCCCCCCTCCAGTGCGGCTATCTTTGCCGCTACATGGTCGTTCGTGGGATTCTGGAGGCGTGTATAAAAATACCCGCTCTCCTCCAGGTCAAAGAGCCTTCCCATCTGCTCCCCCGTCTCGTAACGGAAGGTCGTTGACTGCACTATCGGGACCTGCCTGGGCTCCCCGTTGCCGGGAGTATAGCCTGCCTGCACACATTTGGTACCGATTCCGTTCAAGTGTTCTCCAAACAATTTTTTTCCTCCTTCATGGTAACCGTTCATAAACCCCAAGGGTTGATCAGTCACCCTTCATGTACAATGACGCCAGCGCGATTCCTGTAAATATATAAAAATAAGGTGTCGTAAAAAGCGTAGAGTCGTTAGTAAATCCCGATATAATAAATATTAAAGATGCCGCGAAAGAAGCCTTTCCCATGGTCTGAGGAAGAGCGTAATCTGCCCCCTCTTCGGGAGACGTGCGTATGTCCTTAAAGCCCTTAATGTATTTCCTTATGTAAAAACAAACAAACAAAACAAAGCATACGGTCCCTGCGCCTCCCGCCTGGACCCACATGGTAAGGTAATTGTTGTGCGCTCCTTCGATGATCCTGTCAGTCCTTTGGGCATAAACAAGCTTCCCGAAATAATCATCCTGCGGAAAGACTTCCGCATATGTATCCTGACCCGACCCCAGAAAAATATGTCCGCTCAGCAGCGGAAGGGTTCTCGACCATATGTAGAGCCTCCCCGACCCCAGGGATAGATCCAAAGGAAGATCCACATGCGGGACATCTTCTATCACGTCCATCTTTCCGGCCTTGTTCACATACATGTACCCGTCGTCCGTACTTGCGAATTGGAAAAATTCATCATCCAGGAGCAGGTTGATATATGAATAGTCGTCATCCCTTGAAACAAAGGCCTTTGCCTCAAAGGAAAACGGCAATATGTATTCCTCATCCCCAATGCCCTCAACGGACAGTGTGACCACCTTACCTTCAGCCCTGACCTCCACCCCGTCGTCTTTGGTATAAAGACCCTCTATCGGGGATGAGGCAGATGAATCAATGATCCTGGATGATAATTTCCCTCCTGAAGCAAGGTCCAATGCAAAAATAGCGCCTGCCAACAATACAAGGCCTATGGCAGAATATAGGAGCATCCTTTTTCCGCCTTCCAAAATGCCCGCTAAAAGCACCCCCAAAAAGAGGCACAGTATGGGTCCCCTGGAATAGGTAAAGTATGTAAGTACGGCACATACGGCAAATATTAAGCCGTAAATTATTTTCTTATTCCTTCTTTTTTCAGAAAGAAAGAACGAAAAAAAATACGTCCCGAACATTGCGAGAAATACCCCCGCGTAGTTTGGGTTGTACAGACTCAGCCAGACATTGTTGCCCGAAAATATATTTTCAAGGTCTCCGCCATAAAGCTCATACTCACTGTCTGTCATGATGAGCCTTTGGGCCCATTCAAGATCAAGGATGTCTGTCCCCGCCACCTGGAAAAAACCTGTCACCGCCATCGGAACCATCATGATCGCAAAAGCCAGGTGAAGCGCCCGGAATACGCGCCCCTCATCCAGCATCTGATAAGCAAAGAAGGATATGGCCATGTATGACAGTATGACGAATACCCCTTCGTAACGGTAGAGGTTTCCAAAAAAGGCCGCCCATGGGTGCACGGAAAAAATACCGCTAAGCAGGACGAACCCTCCGTATATAAATAATGGCAGGTATGTTCTTACTTCCCTGGTCTTTTCCCTGTAAAGCCCCAGCCTGAAAAGCAAAACAAGGATGGCAGCGGCCCCCGCCGCTGTCATCCACCTGCTCCTAAAATACGAATAAAGATCAGCTATCCTGTCATCCTCAGGATACCACAGATAATCCCCCAGCCCGGTACTGACCAAGGCAAGGCGCACCACGAAAGGACACACCAAAACCATCAGGAATAAGGGTATCAAAAGGTCATATGGATATTTATTCTTATTGTCCTTCGCGCTTTTCTTCATTCTTTATTTAACTTTGAATGTTTTTCCTTTTGTCCATAACCAAGATACCTCGGGCCAGCCCCCCTTGGGATATACCACCCCGTATTCATCGGTCATTATCATGTATTTGTGATTCTTTATCAGTTTCTTGTTGACAGTGACCGTGGCCTTTTTGCTCCCTGCCTTGAACGTGATCTTGCCTTTTCCCGCCACCTTCTTTGTGGTCTTGTCGCAAAGGTATACCACCTGTGTGGCCTTGGTTGCGCCCTTCTTTACGCCGCCTTGCCCACCGGAGAAATAGCGCACAATGCTGATGTCGTCAGAGGTGACCTTCCTGTTTAGTGTGACGGTGAATTTCTTTTTGTTCTTTTTCGCCGTCACCTTTTTTATCTTAAGGCATTTCGCTGAGGTCGTGGAGATGGGCGATACATTTTTGGAGTAATAATACAACGCGTCCAACAGGTACCTCGCATGCCTGTAGATGGGTGCCGCCAGGTTGTTCGTGTATGCTGAGTATGTATAATCATCCTCGGTGACCTCAGTACACTCATAGCCATATCCGCTGACGTCCATAGATGAAAGCTGGGCCACTGAAAAGTCATTTGCCACCTTGGCCGCGGTATAGAAGGTAGAGCCTGTGACCTTAGAAGAATCAAAGTCACCCAGAATCTCCTTCGAAGCTTCGTCCAACGCCACCGCCTGCCTGGTGGAGATGGGAGTAATAAAGGTTCCTTCCGGTACCACCTCTACCGTGTAGGTGCAGGTCTTTCCCTTGTAGGATCCCGTGATCACGGCCGTGCCGGTCTCCAGTGTCACTGCCTTTCCGGTGGCAGCATCATCAATCCTCACTACCTCAGGGTCGGATGACGTAAATGCCACATTTCCCTGCCAGGAAGCCAGCCCATATTCATAGGTGCTGCCGGACTTCGTGTAGAAATACACACCATCACCCACATAGAAGGTCTCTCCCTTCTCTATGCGGATACAGCTTTCGTCCCAGTTGAACTCACCCTCAGGATTGTAATGCATCTCCGACTCGGACAGGTAAAGGTCACTGCTCGTGGCCGCCTTGGCTGATACCCCGCCCTGCGGCGTAAAGGCAAATACCGTGGTAAAAGCCACAG
>CAJOPH010000102.1 GCA_905236805.1 uncultured Eubacterium sp.
AGAGGGTGGGATTCGAACCCACGTGCCCTTGCGGACAAACGGTTTTCAAGACCGCCTCGTTATGACCACTTCGATACCTCTCCACAACCACGCGAAGCCCTCAGGCCTCACATGTACAACTCAAAGCCGTAATATGATACCATTTTATCCGGTAATTGTCAAGACTTTTTTGAAAAAACTTGTTACACTTCGGCTGCTGTGAATAGTAACTACTGATCGCAGGGCACAGGGGCTGTGAAAAGTCCAATAGTTCCTCACGCCTCGAATAACGCCTCGAATTCGTCTCGGCTAATCCTTTCTTTCTCAAGCAATAGGGCGGCGCTTTTTTCTAATATATCCCTGTTTTCGGTGATGATGTCCTTTGCCCTGGCGTAGCATTCATCCATTATCTTCTTTACCTCCCTGTCTATGGTGGTGGTGGCCTCCTCACCAAAGGGTCTTGCATGGGCAAGGTCCCTTCCTATCATCACCTCATCGGAATCATCCCCGTAATTGACAAGTCCTATGGACTCCGACATCCCATAGCGCTTTACCATGTTTCTCACCAGCTCGGTCGCCTGCTTTATGTCCTGGGATGCCCCGGTGGTAATATCGTCAAAGACTATCTCCTCCGCGGCGCGCCCTCCCAGATCCACCACTACCTCCTGGAGCATCTTGGATCTGGTCATGAACATCTCATCCTTTTCGGGAAGCGGCATGGTATAACCCGCCGCGCTCATGCCGGTGGGGATAATGGATACGGTATAGACAGGTCCCACGTCGGGAAGCAGGTGGAACAATATGGCATGCCCCGACTCGTGGTAGGCGGTAATCTTTTTTTCCTTTTCGGAAATGACCTTGGAATGCTTCTCTGCGCCTATTCCCACCTTCACAAAGGCGTGGTTTATGTCTTCCTGGTTCATGTACTTTCGATCAAACCTGGCTGCGTAAATAGCCGCCTCGTTGAGAAGATTCTCAAGGTCTGCCCCCGTAAAGCCCGCCGTGGTCCTGGCTATGGACGCAAGGTCTACGTCGTCCCCCATGGGCTTGTTTTTGGCGTGGACCTTGAGTATCTCCTCCCTTCCCCTTACATCGGGCTTTCCCACGCCCACCTTCCTGTCAAAACGTCCCGGGCGCAGTATGGCCGGATCCAATATGTCCACCCTGTTGGTGGCGGCCATTACTATGATGCCTTCATTTTCCCCAAAGCCATCCATCTCCACGAGCATCTGGTTTAAGGTCTGTTCCCTCTCGTCATGTCCTCCCCCAAGGCCCGTGCCCCTGCGCCTTGCCACCGCGTCTATCTCGTCTATGAAGACTATGCAGGGCGCATTTTTCTTGGCGTCCTCGAAAAGGTCCCTAACCCTTGACGCCCCGACACCCACGAACATCTCCACAAAATCCGAACCCGATATCGTAAAAAACGGCACCCTGGCCTCACCTGCCACGGCCTTTGCAAGGAGGGTCTTTCCCGTTCCGGGAGGTCCCACCAAAAGCATCCCCTTGGGAATCCTGGCTCCCATCCTGGTGTATTTGTGGGGATCTTTCAAAAAATCCACCACTTCCTTCAGCTCTTCTTTTTCTTCTTCAAGCCCCGCCACGTCATCGAAGGTGGTCTTGTTTTCATCGGTATCCGTGATCTTTGCCCTGCTCTTTCCGAAATTCATCATGCGTACCCCGGTCCCCTGGGCGCTGTTTCCCTGACCGGTCATTATCATGAAGAATATAAAGACTATCGCAAACATGACGAGCATGGGCAATATCCCCGAAAGCCATCCCTGGTTGGGCACATCGGAGAAAGCATACATGTCAAAATCATATGAGTCCATAAGATCCTTAGCTTCATTGACATCGGAGACCACCACCTGGCGGGTGTTTTCGGAATCGTCTTTCAATGTCACCGAAAGCGTGCCCGTGGGAACGTCTGAATTCTGTTTTATGACGACGCTCATCACATTGCCTTCCGAGAGCTCCTTTTCAAAATCACTGTAGGTGATGGTGGTAACGGATGTCTGACCGTGCACCATCATGTAATAAAATGCCAAAGCCAAAAGCACTACAACGGCATAAATCCATAGTCCCATGCTGCGTTTCATAAATAACACTCCTATAATGACGCCCCTATAATAAAGCCCCTATAATAACACCTCTATAATAACACCCCTATGTATGGCAAATTTCTGTATTTCTGGGCATAATCCATCCCGTAGCCCACCATGAACTTGTCAGGCACCTCAAAACCGCAATAATCAGGCTCTATATCCACCTGCCTGCGGGAGGGCTTGTCAAGCAGGGTGCAAAGCTTCAGGGAGCAAGCCCCCCTTCCCTTTAACATCTCAAAGAGCCTAGTCATCGTAATGCCGGTATCCACTATATCCTCTATGACTATTACATCCTTCCCCTTTATGTCATAGTCAGTATCCTTTATGATCCTGACCTTGCCGGAGCTTTCCCTGCTGTTCCCATAGCTTGATACAGCCATGAAATCAAACTCCGCGGGGAGGCTTATCCTCTTTGCGAGCTGAGCCATGAAGGGAATGCTCCCTTTCAGGATCCCTATCAGGATGGGCTCTTTTCCGGCATAATCCTTGGAAATTTCCTCACCAAGTGCCTTTATCCTCCCATCAACCGTTTCCTCATCCAAATATACTTCTACGCCTTCAGGTATATACATCAATATCAATCCTCACTACCATGGAAGTGTCAGGGGATACCATGTACCTGTCCGACACCCTTCCGTCCGGAAGAACCACAATGCCTGACCCGTCAATTACGGCCTCCATGCAAAACCTCTCATCCTTTGGTACCTTGTTGTCAATATAATATCTTCCGATCCTTTTCCTTAAGTCCCCCTTAAGGTAAATATAATCTTCCTTATTTGGAACCCTTATCTCAAGACCATAGGTTATTTTACCACAATCTATGTATTTAGTATGTGTTTTTTCTTTGAGAAATTCCATAAGTGAGCTGCCTAAAGGAACCTCTCCATTTAATATCCCTATCGGAAAAGGCTCTGAAATCCCGTAGGATACGCCCTTTTTCTCCTTCGGGCAATCTGCCGGGGTGCTAAACCGCATAACGCCATAATCATTTGTGGCAGATATCCCATGGGGAAGGTCCACCCTTTTTCCCGTCCCTGCGGCAGACAGCTTTATTAATGAGTCTATATGCTCCCTTGTTATATCCTTGAGCCTGCCCGCCACCTTCTCGATCCGGGTGCGCCAAAAATATTTTTGGACTATTTCACTTTCGGCCAAAACGATATTACAGTCTATGGACCCGTCGCCAAGCTTTGCCCTTTCATAGAGATCTTTGGCCCTTGCCTCAAAATAACGATCCGCCTCACCTATGTCGAAGGCCGCATCCGCAAGGTGCCTCAACGCCCCACTGTTTATACTGAGCATCCCGGGAAGGAGGCTGTGCCGGATCAGGTTTCTGGAATACGCCTCATCAAAATTCGTCTTGTCCGTCCTGAAATCCTGCCCTAAGCTTTGCAGGTAGTCTTCGATCTCATCCCTCGATACGCAAAGAAGGGGTCTTATTATCCCCTGCCTTTTTACGGGGATACCGGAGAGCCCTTTGAGTCCCGTGCCCCTTGCCAGGTTAAACAGTACGGTTTCCGCATGGTCATTTCTATTATGCGCAACGGCCACGGCGTAAAGCCCGTCCTCAATCTCTTTTTTAAATATGTCGTACCTTGCCAGCCGGGCGGCCTCCTCCATCCCCACCTTCCAGGCTTTTTTTAACCGGGGAACATCTATCCTGTGTACGCTGAGGGGCACCCCCATCGAACGGCAAAGATCCCTGACAAATTCCATGTCGGCCTCGGAGTCATCTCCCCTTATCCCATGCTCCACGTGCACCGCCGATACGTCTATTTTGAATCTGTCCTTCAGCCCGTAAAGCACCCTAAGGAGGGCTACCGAATCCGCCCCCCCGGAGATCCCGATGCCTATTCTTTGACCTTCCCTCAGCAGGTCATTTTCCAATATGAATTTTTCTATTTTTGCGGTAAATAGATCCATATACGTAAAAAACTGACACAGGCCTTTCATTCCCGTGTCAGCTACTGTCCATCTTCCTCCCTGAATACCGTCTCCCCATCGAACACCAGTCCAAGCTTCTCTCTGGCCATGTCTATGACGTATTCATCGGTCTTTACATAGTCCCCGTAATCGTCTATCTCTTCCTGCCTTTCCTTTTCCCGGGACAGCTGGGTCTTTATCTCCTCTTCCTTACGCGCATACGCCTCGTTCTGCCTGTAGAGGTGTACACACTGGAACGACAGCGCGGCAATGAGAACCGCCGCAACGATTATGACATTAAGAAAGGCTCCTTTATTCTTTTTTCTCTTTTCCCTGCGGCTCTTTCCGGACATAAATAATACTGCCTCCTAATACGATGAGTTACCATTATACCCCGAAAACCGCAATAATTCAAGTACTTTTTGGACTAATTAAAAAATGTCACATTTTGTGGTGAAATGCCAGCTGTTCCCCCACATCTAGCCAGTCAAGTTAAATAAGCATTAAACATCCGGCGCCAAAGTGTCTACAGGAACTTCACCATTTCCTTGGCCTCTTCCTTCCTGACTGTCTCGGCCACCCTCATGACCTCTGCCTTGGTCACCTTGTCTCCGAACCTGATCTCTATGACATCGCCCACCTTGACATCGGCCGATGCCTTGACCACCCTGCCGTTTACGGAAACCCTCCCGGCATCGCAGGCCTCGTTTGCCACGGGACGCCTTTTTATGAGCCTTGATACCTTCAGAAACTTGTCTATCCTCATATTCCTTCCTCACGCACCCTGTGTACCCAAGAACTGTAAAGAAGTTTACTATAACTTTTTTACAGTTCCTTTAGAAAGTAAACCGCACTCCCCATGGAGAGTGCGGCAAACTCGAAATCATTTGTTCACAGCGTCCTTCAATGCCTTTCCTGCCTTGAACTTGGGAGTCTTGGAAGCGGGAATCTTGATGGTGGCACCCGTCTGGGGATTCCTTCCCTCGCGTGCTTCCCTCTTTCCTACCTCGAAAGTCCCGAAGCCAATGAGCTGAATCTTCTCTCCCTTTGAAAGCTCTTCGGTAACAACGTCGATAAAGCCCTGAAGCGCCGAGCCCGCATCCTTCTTTGAAATATCGGCTTTCTCGGCTATGGCCTGAATCAGTTCCGTCTTATTCATGTTACTTTTCCTCCTATCCTTATTTATGATGGATTAATCTGACAGATTGCATTAAATAGTTATACCCTTTCGGGGCGATTTTGTCAAGAAAAACTTGCTGAAATTGTATCATCAGGAATTTTTTTTAACAAAAACCTTAAAAAATGTTACAAATTCTTTTAATAAAATCGCAGCCTTACACACCGACATAATTTTTGACACCGTCTATAAGTGCGCCGCATTTAGCTTTGGCGTCATCGAATGAAGTCCCTTTCACACCGCAGTAGAGCTTGATCTTGGGCTCGGTTCCCGAGGGCCTGACGCACACCCACGCCCCGTCGGAAAGATCGTAATATATTACATTTGAAGTAGGAAGTCCCGTGGGAGATTCCTTACCGGACTCCATATCCAGGATGGTTCCCTTCGAATAATCCCTCTTTGCAAGTACCTTGAGGGAGGCGATTTCGGAAGGATCATCACTCTTTAGTCCTTCCATGATGGAGGCTATCTTTTCGAGGCCCTCCTTTCCGGAGAGCGTCACCGAAACCACATCGTCCTGGTAATAGCCGTATTTTTCATACATGTCCGTCATGGCGTCCCAAAGGGTCTTTCCATTCTCTTTGTAGTAGGCCGCAGCCTCACACAGCACCATGGACGCGGCCACGGCGTCCTTGTCCCTGGCGTAGGTTCCGGGAAGACACCCGTACGACTCTTCCATGCCAAATAGGTAGGTTCCGTTTCCGTTGTTCTCGAATTCCAGGATCTTTTGGCCAATATACTTAAACCCGGTAAGAACCTCTATGAGCCTTACCCCATACCCTTTGGCTATGGCATCGAGCATATTGGTGGAAACTATGGACTTTACCACGGCACCGTCGGACGGGATTTCTTTCATCTGCGAGAGCAGATACTCCCCGATAAGGCTCCCCGACATATTCCCTGTCAAGGCGTGGTAGTGCCCCTCACTGTCTTTCACGTGAACCCCCAGCCTGTCTGCATCGGGGTCTGTGGCAAGCACCAGATCGGCGTTTAGCTTTTTCGCGTCCCTAAGGCCCAGTTCAAACGCCTCGTCCGTCTCGGGATTGGGGTAGGATACGGTGGGAAACTCCCCGTCGGGCAGCTCCTGCTCCTTCACCACGTGCACGTTGGTAAAACCTATTTCCTTTAATATCCTCTGCACGGGGATATTGCCCGTGCCGTGAAGGGGTGAGTAAACTATCCCGATGTCGTGGTTTTTCTTGATGGCATCGGGGTTTTTGACTATTTTCTTCAGCTCATCCATGTACGAATCGTCCACATTTGCCCCGATGACCATGTAGAGACCTTCTTTGATGGCCTTATCCTTGTCCATGGTCTTTACGGATGAAAACTCCTTAACGGCCCCTACCTCGTCCATGATCCCCGTATCGTGGGGAGGCGTTATCTGAGCTCCGTCCTCCCAGTAGACCTTGTAGCCATTGTACTCGGGGGGGTTATGGGAGGCCGTGATATTGATCCCCGCAATAGCCCCCAAAAAACGAACGGCATAGGAAAGCTCGGGGGTGGGCCTTAGGGACTCAAAGACATAGGCCTTTATGCCGTTTGCCGAAAGTACCAGGGCCGCCTCATCCGCAAACTCAGGACTCATCCTGCGGCAGTCATAGGAAATGGCAACTGACGGATCCTTTCTCCCCTGCCTGTTTATGTAGTTTGAAAGACCCTGGGTGGCCTTTCTTACGGTATAGATGTTCATCCTGTTCGTGCCGGCCCCTATGATGCCCCTCAGACCTGCCGTCCCAAAGGTAAGGGAGGTATAAAACCTCTCCTCTATCTCCTTCGCATCTTCCCCGATAGACCTTAGCTCCTCCTTCGTAGCCTCGTCAAAATACGGGTCGTTAAGCCAGCTTTCGTATACTTCCCTGGAACTCATATAAATCCTCCTCGTATGTGTTCACTATCAAACCGCGATTGTTCCGAATGGTTAAATCAAACATTAATATATCAATGACGTAAGGTCCGTCGATGTGCTGCTGTCATCATCCGTGCCTAAAATGGAATCAAGCACCTCGTCTATGAGCGTGGAAGAGAGGGTGTCGGTGATGTCAGTGGCCCCTGAGGTGGTGCTTTTTTCATCCTTTTCATCTTCATCAGATGAAGAGCTGCCCTTGCCGGATATCTTTACATTGGCATTTCCGCTCTCATCGGATGAAGCCGTGGACTCATCTCCCAAAAGTGATGGAACATCCAGCTCCACCGTGGCCTTTGGCGAATTTACCATGAGGATCCTGGTCACGGCGTCATATCCGGGAGCCTCAAGCGTGATGGCATAGGTCCCGTAAGCTAAGGTTACGGGATTCTTGTAGGCGGTCTTTTTGCCGTTTATCTTTAGTACGGTCTTTTTCGGGGTGATGGAAAATGTCACCTCCGAGTATTTCTTTGACGCATGGTCGCCATCCAGCCGGGTTAAGTCCACCTTGGTATTTTCATCCCTGTGGACATCTATGGTGGTGCTCCCCCCTAAGCCATTGTTGGCCGCGCTCAAGGTATAGCTTCCCTCCCTTACGTCAATGGAAAGATCCTTCGTTATGACGGCCGAGTAGTCATTTCCTATCACGACTATCCCTCCCTCATAATCCTCCGTACCGGAAAATGTCACGTTTCCATGGCCTTCCTCCACTATGATGGCATTTACCGTCCTGTCATACCCCCTGAGGGTGATGATGTCGGTACCCGATATGGAAGAAAAATCTATCTGTTCTTTTTCATTGAAGACCATGCAGGAGTCTGCTATCCTGTATTTTGCGCTGCCTATCTTTACATAACGAAGGTCCTCAGACTCAGAGACTATCTCGTAATTGTACTGATCCTTCATCTCCCAGGCGTCATCTGCCTTCGTCATTTCGGCTATCTCGTAGCGCCCCGAAAACAGGGAAATCTTGACCGCATCCCCCGGATAAAACATGGACAGGGCGCAAAGCTTCCCGTAGGCGTCATGGTAGACGGAATACCCCGAATACTCAAAGGACTGGACCCTGGAAAGCTCAACATTGTAAAACCTTATCAAAGACTCCTTTTTGTTTATCCCCATAAGGATGTACTCTCCCTTGGGGTCTCCCTCGGATACCCTGTCGGCGCTCTCCTCCCAGAGGTCTCCCGATATCTCTGCCATCTTGCTGTCAGAGGCTTTCTTTCCGCACGAAGCAAGGAAGATGGTGATAAATAGAACCGTGATTAAATAAAAGCCGACCCTCAGGGTAAGCATCCCCTTCCCTCTCATAAATACTCCTCTTTCACTATCTGTCTAAGCTTCTTGCCGTCATTTACCGAAGGGTCTTCTATCGCCATTTCCAGAAGGTCATTAAGTATCATGCCGATCATCTTCCCTTCCTTTATTCCCATCTGCTTAAGATCCCTGCCCGATATCGCAAGGTCTCCTGTTTCCAGGGGATCTTTGTCGTTTATTATTTCGTGGTAATATTTTTCGTATACCTCCAAAAGGGAGAGCTTTTCCTTGCGGTGATACATGCTCTGCGCCGAAATGTCTGCCTTTTTTATCTCAAAAAGCCACGGATAACACTCCCTCCCCGCCTCGGCGACCAGCCTTCTTACGGAGGTTTTTTTTGCCTTGGGGTTCGCGTCATGAAACCTTACCAGGCGGGAGACTTTTTTTATGGTGTGATTGTCAAATTTAAGGCGCCTTAGTATGTTCTTTGAGTCCTTTTCACCCTCTACCGGGTGCCCCTTGAAATGATCCCTTCCCGATGCATCGGTGGTACGGCATTTGGGCTTTGAGACATCGTGAAGGAGCATGGTGAGCCTTAGGATCGGATCGGGCCTTATATTTTCCACAGCACGCACCGTGTGCTCTCCCACCGTGTAAATATGGTGGGGGGTATTCTGGGGAGTCTCCATCATCACATCGAATTCGGGCAAAAACACCCCCGTAAGCCCCAGACCGTAAAGATCCCTTAGCTTTCCGGGATTGGGGGATGTAAGAAGCTTCATGAGCTCTTCCCTTATCCTTTCATTGCTCACCAATCCAAGGTTCGAAGAAAGCTTCGCGATGGCATCTTTGGTATCATCCTCAATGTCAAATCCCAGCCTCGCGGAAAACCTCACCGCGCGCATCATCCTGAGGGCATCCTCCCCGAACCTTTTTTCGGGGTCTCCCACGGCCCTTATGACCTTTTTTTCAAGGTCTGCCCTTCCTCCAAAAAGGTCTGTAAGGCCCCTTTTGGGGCTATATGCCATGGCGTTGATGGTAAAATCCCTTCGCTTCAAGTCCTCCTCAAGGGACCGGGTAAAAGATACCTCCTCGGGATGCCTGCCGTCCCTGTATTCCCCATCCAGCCTGTAGGTGGTCACCTCGCAGGTGGTATTTTGCGAAACCACGGTAACGGTGCCATGCTTTATCCCGGTATCCGCGGTATGGTCAAATATGGATTTAACATCTTCGGGCAGGGCAGAAGTGGTAACGTCCCAGTCCTCGGGAGTATCCCCAAGCAAGGTGTCCCTTACGCACCCTCCCACCACATGGGCCTCAAAGCCTTTGTCCTCCAGGCGGCATATTATCTCCAGCACGTCCCCGGGAATATTGATCTGCATTTAATATGCCTTTCCCCAGTATACAAGCTTTTTGGCGGGTTTTTTGCAGCACACGCAGGTATCTCCTATCGACTCTTCCTTCAGCGGGATGAGCCTTGAGGTGGCGGTGGTATCTTCTTTTATCTTGTCCTCGCATTCCCTTTCGCCGCACCACATACCGCGGATGAAACCCGGCTTCTCCTCCGCCATCTCGCAAAACTGTTCGTAATCATATGCGTCATAAATGTGGGACTTAAGGTGTGCCTTTGCCTTTTCGTAGAGGTTCTTTTGGATATCTTCCAGAATCTCCCCTGCCTTATCTTCCACCTCATCAAGGGATACCTCGACCTTTTCCTTCGTATCCCTCCTTACCAGGACGCAGACACCGTTTTCAAGATCCCTTGGTCCAAGCTCCATCCGCAGCGGAATCCCCCTCATCTCCTGCTCGGAGAACTTCCATCCCGGACGCTTGTCCGAAAGGTCGATATCCACCCTGAATGTATTGTCAAGTGCTGATTTGATCTCTCTTAATCTGGTAACTATCTCCTCAGATGTCCTGATGGGAATGAGCATAAGCTGTGTAGGGGCTATGCGCGGTGGAAGGACCAGCCCCGAATCATCCCCGTGCACCATGATGAGGGCTCCTATCATACGGGTGGTGGTGCCCCATGATGTCTGATGGACGTAGGAAAGCTTGTTTTCCCTATCCGTGTACTGAATCCCAAAAGCCCTGGCAAATCCGTCCCCGAAATTGTGGGATGTCCCGGACTGAAGGGCCTTCCCGTCATGCATGAGGGATTCTATGGTGTAGGTCTCTATGGCTCCGGCAAATTTTTCCTTGTCGGTCTTTCTCCCCTTAAGGACGGGTATGGCAAGGATATTTTCAAAAAAATCCGCATAAACATCAAGCATCCTTACGGTAAACTCCCCCGCCTCCTCAGCGGTGGCGTGGGCGGTATGTCCCTCCTGCCACAAAAACTCCCTCGAACGCAGGAACGGCCTGGTAGTCTTTTCCCACCTCACCACCGAACACCATTGGTTGTAGAGCTTTGGGAGATCCCTGTAGGAATGTATGTCATCCGCGTAAAAATCGCAAAAAAGCGTCTCCGACGTGGGTCTTACGCAGTACCTTTCACTGAGCTCATCCTCACCTCCGTGGGTGACCCACGCCACCTCCGGCGCAAAGCCTTCGACGTGGTCTTTTTCCTTCTGGAGGAGACTCTCGGGAATGAGCATGGGCATGTAGACATTCTGTACGCCGTTTTCCTTGAACTTTGAATCAAGCTCTTTTTGCATGTTCTCCCATATGGCATAGCCGTACGGCTTTATCACCATGAAACCCTTCACAGAAGAATAGCCCATGAGCTGGGCCTTTTTCACCACATCTGTGTACCACTGCGCAAAATCCTCATCCATCGAAGTGATCTGTTCCACCAGTTTCTTTTCAGCCATTTTAGTCATCCTCTCCATCACTGTTATTTCATACCTTGAATCTATACCCCACTCCCCAGATGGTCTCTATGATCTGGGGCTTTGACGGGTTTGCCTCTATTTTTTCACGCAGTTTCTTGATATGGACGGTGACGGTGGCTATGTCGCCCACCAGCTCACTGTCCCATATCCCGGTGAAAAGCTCTTCCTTGGTAAATACCCTGTTGGGATGTGCGGCAAGAAAGAGCAGCATGTCGAATTCCTTGGTGGTAAAGGGCTTCTCCTCACCATTTACCCACACCCTCCTGTCCACCTTGTCGATCTTTATGCCGCGGATCTCCAGCGTATCATCTTCATTGAACCCGCCCCTGGCTATCCTCTCGAAGCTGTTTAGGTGTGCCTTGACCCTGGCTACCATCTCGGAAGGTGAAAAGGGCTTGGTGATGTAATCGTCGGCACCTATTCCAAGGCCGCGTATCTTGTCTATGTCGTCCTTTTTCGCAGACACTATGAGTATGGGGCGGTTTGTCTTTTCCCTTATCCTCGCGCATATCTCAAAGCCGTCCACCCCGGGAAGCATAAGGTCTAATATGTACAGGGAAAAATTCTCTGAAAGAGCCCTTTCCATCCCCTTTGTGCCATCGCTTTCTATCACTACCTCATAGCCCGAAAGCTCCAGGTAATCCTTTTCAAGCTCGGCTATCTCCGCCTCATCCTCCACTATCAAGATCCTGTCCATGTTCACCTCTCCCTTAAGGAAATGATGTATGATGCAAACGTCATCGTTTCCTTAACGCGATAAAAATAATGGTGCCCCGGCCGATGTCACTCGTCGCCCAGATCTTTCCCTCATGGTCCTCGACTATCTTTTTAACTATGGAAAGCCCTATACCCGATCCCCCGGTATTGGAATTTCTCGATTCGTCCGTCCTGAAAAACCTGTCAAAAATGTAGGGTATGTCCTCTTTGGCAATACCCCGGCCATTGTCCTCTATCTCTATCTGCACCAAAGAGCCCTCGTCCTTTACCGTAAGGCGTATGAAGCCCTCGGACTTGTCGATGTATTTGATGGAATTGCCGATGATATTGTCAATGGCGCGGCGGAGCTTTTCGGGATCTGCCAGTATGATGTCCCCTTCGTCACAGAAGGACTCATAACGAAACGTTATGCCCTCGGCAAGAAGCTCATCCTCAAGATCCCTCGCGCAGTCATCAAAAAACTCCTTTACCGATATCCTGGCAAGGTCATACGGAATCTCATTCGTGTCAAGCTGGCTGTAAAGCGTAAGCTCGTTTACCAAAGCGTCCATCTCCTCAGCCTTGCTGTAGATTATCCTAAGGTACCTCTCCTGCTTCTCGGGAGTGGACGCCACACCGTCCAATATGCCTTCCACGTAGCCCTTGACGGATGTGATGGGAGTCTTTAGGTCATGTGAAATGTTCCTTATGAGCTCCCTGCTTGAGGCATCCATTTTTTGCTTTGCCTTTTGGTTTTCCTCGAGCTCCTGCCTCATTTTTTCGAAATCCACGCAAAGCTGGCCTATCTCATCATCCCTTATGGACCCGTCCATGGGCACGGAATATTTTCCATCCCGGATGTTCTTTGCGGCGTTCTGCAGGCGCCTTATGGGCGTGATGATGCTCATATATATCCAGGCCGTCATGACTATGGCCGTAAAGACCAGGATGATAAAGAGCGACACCATGACATCGAAGATGTCGCTGCTGATGTCCGAGAGGGTATCTGACTCTCCCATCAGGCCCATGATGCTCTCCCCGCCGAATCCGGGAAAATGCACGAGGGAACCAAACACCACGGTACACATGACGAATGGCAGTACCACCATCATCAGGAAGGAAATAATTAAACGTGTCTTTAATTTCAAATCCACCGCCTCCCCTTCCATTAGGAACCGTGAAAAAAATCCCACGGAAACAAACGAATCCGCCCTTTTCATTATACATCAAAGCAAAGTAAAAATCAATATCTTGTAAACCGGTGGATAGGTAAGAACTATCTAAGCCTGATCTCACCTGATCAGCTCATCAAGGAGGGCTCCGTAGATCTCCCCCGCCCTCTCCTTCCAGTTCCTGCAGGCGATATCGGCCTTTGCCATATTGTCAGTCCTTAGGTACATGTCCGCCATAAGCTTCCTGTCTTTCCTAAGCTGGAG
Source organism: uncultured Eubacterium sp. (assembly GCA_905236805.1). Lineage (GTDB taxonomy): Bacteria > Bacillota > Clostridia > Lachnospirales > Lachnospiraceae > RUG14243. The sequence goes on from CAJOPH010000102.1 coordinate 13,311, forward strand.
CCTTAGTGTGTACGACCCGTCCCTGTTTTTTGAATGGTCGCAGAGCACCTGTCTCATGTCGGCGATCTCCCCGGAGTGTTCATCCAGAAACTTTTTGGCTTTTTCTTTTTCAAACAGGGGCACGTCTGCCCTGTAGTACTCCATCGCGTTTACGCCTTCGGGGCAAAGATAATACAAAGTCCTTGCCTTTTCGCTCTCTTTGCCTATGAAGTCGTCATCATAGAGCTCATGCAGGATCTTTATGAAGGAAAAATAATCCATGCCGTTTTTCCCAAGGATGTATTCCGAAAGAAGCGATACCGATACCGGCCCTTTGGCCTCATCCAGAAGATAAAGGATGGAAAGCTTTGTTCTGATTTCTTCCATTATGATTTAATTTCCTTTCCCGGGCACGGAATCAAGGGAAAAAGTCCCGGTAAATATCGAAACCTCTTCCTCATACGCCCTGTCAAAGATCCCATACACGGCCCCCTCTTTCCTATCCTTTCTCCATGGCTTTGTGTCCGCCAGGTAGTGAATGATAAAGGCTCCATCGTAAAGCCCTGCCGTGACGTCTTTATATTTATCAATGAAAACGTCCTTATCCATGGACATTATCTCATCGTAACCGGCAAACCGCAATTTCCCTTCCTTCATACTATCCATATCCAGAAAATACCATGCGGGGGGAAGGTTGTACCTGTCCCACTCCACGGTCTTTATCCTGTCATACCAAAGCTCGTTCATCACATCCTGGTCGTTGTATTCGTAGCGGGCGTTGTCTTTGTAGATCCTCTGAAGGATCTTGTCCACATAACCTTCCCTGCGGATATCATCCACATTAAAGAGCATGACGCCCGCATTGTGATAGGTGTAGTGAGAAGGGATGCCCATGCGTATTTTGTTCATGTCATGAAATCCATTGATCTTCCCGAAAATATCCTCGCACGCCGCCGCGGGGATTCCTTCGGGAAGGACAGTATCATAGAGTCCCTTAAGGCTTGACCTTATTATCATGTCCGCATCCAGGTAAAGGATCTTGTCCACATCCAAAGGAAGCATGTCAAGGGCCAGTATCCTGTAATAGGTCTCTATGGATATGCCGCTCCTTGACTCTATTTCCTTTTTGAAATCCTCCCCAACGTCTATCATGTGGAGGGATGTCCCCGGAAAATGTCTCGCCAGGTCCGATAGTTTTTCGATGGACCTTTCAGAAAGCCCTCCCCTGTCATACGGGATGTAGATATCTGTCCTTACGGAACCATTGTTCCTCAGGAAGGAATGCAGCATCAACGATGCATATGGAAGATAGGCGTCATTTGATGCCGTCATTATGTTCATTACAGGTGTGCTTGACATTTTGCCTCCATGGAATTTTTGGTTGACATTTGGCTATGTATGTGATATAATCATACAGTTGGTTTTGACGAGGTGTGGCTCAGTTTGGCTAGAGCACCTGCTTTGGGAGCAGGGGGCCGCAGGTTCGAATCCTGTCACCTCGATTTTTGTCAGGCATCTCTTATGGGGTGCCGTTTTTTTCATTATACACTTTTTATACCGCATTATCAAGCATAGACCAAAAATTTTCGGGAGGAAACAAACATGACTTTAGACGAAGAAGCCCTGATGTACCACAAGAAATGGAAGGGAAAGACAAAAACCGCATCAAAGGTAGGCGAAATAAACGACCATACCCTGGCCGTCTGCTATACGCCGGGGGTAGCCGCCCCCTGCTGGGAGATCACGGCCGACCCTTCCCTGTCGTATGAATACACCTGGAGGGGAAACTCCGTGGCGGTGGTCTCGGACGGTAGCGCGGTGCTGGGACTGGGCAACATAGGTCCTTATGCCGCCATGCCGGTCATGGACGGAAAATGCGTGCTTTTTAAGGAATTCGCGGGGATAGACGCGGTGCCCATCTGCCTTGACACGCAGGATGTGGACGAGGTGGTGGCGGCGGTAAAAGCCATAGCCCCCTCCTTCGGGGGAATAAACCTGGAAGACATAGCGGCACCCCGGTGCTTCGAGATAGAAAAAAGGCTCAAGGAAGAGCTTAATATCCCCGTATTTCATGACGACCAGCACGGAACGGCCATAGTGGTCTTAGCCGGCATAATAAACTCGCTGAAATACACTAAAAAAGACAAGGACAATGTAAAGATCATCGTAAACGGGGCGGGGGCCGCGGGAACCGCCATCACCTCCCTCTTAGTTAAATATGGATTTAATAATATCGTCCTGTGCGATATCAACGGGGTTCTTACCGAAGATAAGAAAAACCTTGACGACACCCGCAAAGACCTCGTAAGGAAAATAAACCCCGAGGGAATGGAAGGCCCCCTGGAAGAAGCCATAAAGGGCAGGGATATCTTCGTGGGGGTATCCGCGCCCAATATCCTTACCCCCGCCGACATAAAAGCCATGAACGATGACCCAATAGTCTTCGCGATGTCCAATCCCGAACCCGAGATCATGCCCGATGTGGCAAAAAAGGCAGGAGCCTGTGTCGTGGGAACGGGAAGGAGCGACTTTCCGAACCAGGTAAATAATGTCTTAGCCTTCCCGGGGATATTCAGGGGGGCATTGGATTCCCGCGCAAAGCAAATAACAGACGAAATGAAGCTGTCTGCCGCAAAGGCCATAGCCTCCCTGGTATCGGAAGAAGATATCTCGAACGGAATAATCCTCCCCAAGCCCTTTGACAAAAGGCTTAAGGATGCGGTGGCAAAGGCGGTGTCACTCCACGCTTAGTCCCCGCTCATCCATGAGCTTCCTTAGTGCCGAAAGCCTTACGCACACCATGAATATTTCCATGGCATCGTTTAGTTCGTTCATGGGGGGAAGCGTAGGCGCTATCCTTATCACCGAATCCTCGGGATCTTTTCCATAGGGGAAGGGAGCCCCCGCGGGGGTAAGGACCACTCCAGCCTCCTTGGCGAGGCGCACTATTTCCTTTGCCGTCCCTTTCATCGCATGGAAGCATATGAAATACCCTCCCTTGGGGCTTACGTAGTTCCCTAAGCCCCTGGGGGATATTTCAGCATCGAGCATGTCAAGGACCAGCTCGAATTTGGGGCGGATGATCTCGGCGTGCTTTTTCATGACCTCTTCTATCCTCTCCCCCTCTTCCAAAAACCTTGCGGTACGGAGCATGTTTAGCTTGTCATGGCCTATGATGGAGATATCTATCATGCTCCTTACCTCGTCGAGGTTGTTCTCGGAGGCCGTCATTCCGGCTATCCCCCCTCCCGCAAACGTCACCTTCGACGTGGAACAGAACTCAAAATAAAGGTCGGGGTGCCCCGCCTCATTACATGCGTCTATGATATTAAGAAGCTTTGGGTGGTCGTCATAGAGGTGGTGCACGCAGTAAGCATTATCATAGTATATCCTGAAATCGTCCGCAGCCCTTTTAAGGGAGGCCATCTTCCTTATCACCTCATCCGAAAAAACTATTCCCTCGGGATTGGAGTACATGGGAACGCACCACATGCCCTTTACCAATGGGTCGTTTTCGACATAGCTTTTTACAAGATCCATGTCGGGTCCGTTTTCGTCCATGGGTATATTTATCATCTTTATCCCGAAGTGCTCCGTTAAGGCAAAATGCCTGTCGTACCCCGGCACGGGACACAGAAACTTCACCTCCTTCAGACCTGACCACGGGGGGTTTCCCTGAAGGCCCTTTATGAAGGCGTGGGCTACCAGGTCGTACA